>JANNNN010001220.1:0-1517 GCA_031398555.1 Planctomycetia bacterium
ATTTGTTGTCCCGAGACTTTCTAGCCTAAACCTAGCTGCTAGAGAAAGTCTAAAAGTCCGGAACTTTTCGGGCGGTGCGGCTTCTAACGATGGTAAGGCCTACATGTTGGTATTATGCGGGCAGTAGTGAAAGCGCAAGCACCTGCTTCAGTTTGCCTTAAATTCGCAACCTGCGCAAACTTCCTGAATTGCAATAGCGACCCAGTTCAACTATTCTAAGGCCTTGAGGTTTGGAGGACTGCCATTGCCTTCAACCCGGATGATACTAGGGGCTCGCTGCCCGGTGGCTTATTTCCCAGACGCTTTACCCTTGTCGACAATTTGGGCGTTGAGATGAAAAAAAAGAAGATTAGCGGTTTCGCAAAACAAAAACGTTTCATGCAAACCCACGCTCAAATAAAGCGCGGTCTTCGGATGGAACTGCTTGAAACCCGGCAGGTGATGGCAGGTGACGCGAGTACCTTTTTTCACAATACGATGATCGCGACGGATGTGAACAAGGACTTCTCTGTATCTCCTTTGGATGCATTACTGGTAATCAATTCACTCAACAATCGAAGTTCGAGTGCCAGGGGTGAGGGCGAAGCCGGCAAACCTCGTTATGTAGACGTCTCAGGCGACGGTAAATTGTCCCCACTGGACGCTCTGCTCGTCATTAACCAACTGAATGCTGAAGGAGAAAACGGTTCCTTAGTCCGCTATTCAGTTAAACTTTTAAAAGCTGATGGCAGCCCATTAACATCGGGTTCAAATGTCTTAGTTGGCGACATCGTAAGAGTTCAGGTCTTCGCCGAGGACCTACGCGGGATCGGAAACGTACCCGGAACCGCAGGGGGAGTGTCTCTGGCTGCGTTCGATTTGGATTTGGTGGGAAGTGAGACCGAGACCAACCTCGTTGAACTCCCTGCTTTACCTTTGCCCACCGCAAACGGGTACCTTTCGGTTGGCGGTGAATACGGTACTGTTGGATCGGATCAGGAACTTGACGAGATTTCGAGTATTACATTCGAACCGGCTTTGACATCGAATAGAAATGCACCTGTCTTAGTAAGTGATGCATCATTCAAGACCCTCAAGCCCGGGCGCGTCAGTTTTCAGACCAACGATGCAGACATGCCCGACCGAGGTGACACAATTTTTCGAGGTGACGAAGTTGCAATTCCCCTCGACGTGATTGAGCATGGACTTGCGATGGAAATCGTGATCATTTCCGATCCAACGGCCCCCGTTGCAGTGGCCGACACGATCAATGTTTTAGAGGATACCCCGACCATTCTCGCCGGTGCGGGCTCGACCATTAGTCCGGCGCTGATCGCCAATGATACCGTTACACCACCTCGCACGCTGACGGTAACTTCGATCAATGCGGTCGCTGGGACTTTGGGTACTGTCAATGGTCTGACCTACACGCCACCCTCGAACTTTAATGGGCAAGACCGTGTAACCTATACGATCACTGACTCGAGTGGTTTCACTTCGACAGCAACTGTAACGATCAACGTCACGGCGGTAAACGA
>JANNNN010001234.1:0-1772 GCA_031398555.1 Planctomycetia bacterium
ACTATCGAACGTTCCACCGGGCGACCGAGGCCACCGCCGAGTCTTTCTCAGATGCAACCCGTCGACGTCACGGTGCTTGTGAACGTCCATTCTTGCACCCGAGTAGCTCGGCAGGAGCCTCGGTCTCCCGATCGAACCAACCACTATCGAACGTTCCACCGGGAGACCGAGGCCACCGCCGAGTCTTTCTCAGATGCAACCCGTCGAAAGATCGCACCCAGCAGGAGCGATTCACTAAACATCCATCAAGGCAAAGACTTTAATTCTGGATGGACGCCTTTTCCATTCGCCATGCTTGAAGCAGCGCTGGAATGTAACGACTGACCAATCCAACGGTAATCAGTCCGCCACCGCACCAAGTCCACCACGGCGGATTCTCGTACGCTGCATCATGATGCCACGCAACGTAAACCCAAACAGGCACCAGAATGGGTTCCAACAAGGTCAACACCGATGCCTCTGCGCTCGACGTGCTTCGAATGCCACGAGCGAACAGAATATAAGCCAATGACATCTGGAAAACACCAAAAAACCCCAATGCCCAATAGCCGCTGGTAGGAATCGGCGGATAGTCGTTCCAAACCCAGGGTGCGAGGAACAAGACCGTCGCGGAGTGATTGAGCGCGATTAACCACACGGGGTCGGCTTTCTTGATACTGCGCATCAGCAATACCACTCCTGCAAAAGACATCCCGGATATTATGCCAAGGGCCGTCGCATACAGTCCGCTTCCTTTGAGCATTTCACAGACGAGAATTAACCCGACACCACCAATGCAAAAGAAGAACATCCGCAAATCAGGTCCGCTGACACGTTCCCCAAAGATTAGAACACTGACAATCATCACCCACACCGGGCACAGGTACTGTAACCAAATGGCATTCGCCACTGGACCATGGACGGCGGCGGACATGTACGACCAAACCATGACCGCAAAGCAAACCATCATAGGCAACATCAACCAATTCCACGACGGCTTGCGAATCAGCGGAAGCAGAATGGGAATTGCAAACAGCGCCCGCCAGAACCCGAGCAACAGTCCTCGCGACTCTTCGGGCCAAGCATCAAACCAAGGGGCTTTGGCAAAAAAGCCCGCGGTGCTCCATAGAACAGCAGCGATCGCGATCTGTGATCGACCAATCCATTGATCGCGGGCTCGATGGTCGGTTGATAAAGTTGACGAACTGACTGACGCGTCGCTCAAAATTACGCTTCGCTCGCTACCTGCGAGCTCGGTTGAGTCGCGATGAAGCTGTAGACGATGAACGCGATGTGTGCGCCAACAGTAACGGCCAGCGCGATCAAGACGCTGCTATTGTTGCCATAGCTATGCAAACCGACGCCCAGTTGGTTGACACCGAACCACGACCAAGTTGTCACGATATTGCCAATCACCGCCAAGATTGCGAAACCTCGCTGGCCGACTTGTTTATCCCACCGCGAGTGAATCACGATCGCGTTCCAAAGCACGATCATCAGCGCCCCGTTCTCTTTCGGATCCCAACCCCAGAAGCGTCCCCAACTGTCATCCGCCCACAGTCCGCCTAAGACTGTGCCGATGAAACTGAGAAACAATCCAAAGCAGACGACTCCATAAGTCATGCGATACAGGATGTCCTGAAAACGCTTGTCTTCGCCGCCGAGTCCCGATGGTGCTTTCATTCCAACAGCCATGCGATGGACGAGGGCAATGATCCCCAATATCCCTGCCAGATAGGTAGCCGCGTAGCCGTAGGTGATTGTGACCACATGCGTCGACAGCCAGAACTGAG
>JANNNN010001251.1:0-1332 GCA_031398555.1 Planctomycetia bacterium
CATCGGGCACTGGGGAGTCCACCGCCGGTACGTCCGATGGTGCAAATAAGCTGGCAAGAGTTCGTTCGCTCGCTGGGTCACTCAGTGATCTGCTTCTGCCCAGTCTGCGGCGCGAAGTTGATCAGCGAAACGTATCGCCGCCAAGTTCGCGGGCCACCACTACGAATCGCCGAAGACCAGTCGCCCGCGAGCGACTTCCCGTTCGTGGAGACCGGTGCCGCATGACGCAAAACCACTGGAATACTACAGGGAACAAAACCCATCAAAATCGACTGTACCGAAGGTCCGCGCCCATCAGATCGCTATTCCATGCTTTCATTGCATGGCTCTCCCAAAACCGACATAAACAGTCGTCTGGGCTACCGAGCGGAGTGGTAATTGCCTAAGCGGTCGGTTACGCTAGGCAAGTTCAACCAACCGTTGCACCGCATTTCGCGATCTGGCCGAAAGTACAGTCACGTCGACTTAGCGAAAGCGGTGAACTCAAACGTTCTGCCACTGAAAGGACTCACATGATTTCGTACTCGCTTCCCGCCTTGTTAATTTTCGGCCTTGCTGTATCCGCTTGCGCGGAAGACATCTCCAGCGCAAAACACTTTGAGGCCAGCGAGATGCAGCTTGCTGGTGAGCAATTGCAAGGACGTACCGTCGATTTGACCCCTAATCAAAGAAAGACACTGTTGGCGGATCTTGGCAAACGCGAATCGACAAAAGACGAATCTCTAATAATGCTGCTTTCTCGCATCGCGACTGAAAACGCAAGCGTATCCTATGTTCAATTCGTCGAGCTTCTTCGCTCACCGATCATTCTCCAGGAATTCCGAGATCATCGGGATCCACTTGTTCGGTTTCGGGTCAACTTGCGTCTAGCAGCGACAGGTGACATCCAGTCCGCAAAACTGCTATGTAGCCTTTTTGGTGACGACTCAATCTCGCTATTCGACGCCCGGGCAATCAAAACCATGCTGTTGGACATTGGAATTCAACCTGCCAACGCCACGCCCGATACTGTCATCGGCCACCTTCAGGCTTTGCAATCGGGACAGGTGAAATTGAAACCGGGTGATTCAATTGCCGATTTCGAGGCAACCGACACTGCAGGCCGCTCTTTCAAGCTCAGCGATTTTCGAGGGAAGATCGTGTATATTCATTTCTGGGCAACGAACTGCGCTCCATGCATGGCACAGATGCCGGAGTTGCGGAAGAAGCTTGCGGCAATTGACTCAGAGAGAATCGAGACTGTATTTGTCAGCCTTGACTACGACAAAGATGCATTTAAACAGGCTGTAGAAAAATTGAAGATACCATGTCGGCACGTTTGTGATGGTCTTT
>JANNNN010000001.1:0-8483 GCA_031398555.1 Planctomycetia bacterium
GTTCGGGGTCGATGACACCTATGAGTTCTCGCCATCGGTCGCTGGCAAGCGCGGCTGGCCCCAAGGCGTTTAGTATCGGATACGCAATACTGTACGGTTCGTCATAGTCTATCTCGCTTTCATTTTCTTTGTAGATCGTTAAAAGCGATTCGAACGCTTCGCTCGCATTACCTTGCTTTGCGTCCAGACGAGCGATTGTTATCGGCACTTGAGCACCATCGCGCAATGGGTGTCCCGTCGGAATCGATTTTAGAAGCGTCGAGGTTTCAAGCGGTGGGAGTTCGAGATAATCAAAGTTAGCATGTTCAAGCAATTGTGATAGAAATTCATCGCGATCTGGAAAAAGATCGGCGGCTTGCACGAGTGCATTCGACTTTGCGGCTGCATGCAAATAGTCTCGCCACAGCTCATCGGCGCATTCCCAAAGTTCTTCGGTTTCCGTCAACGATGCAAGTTTCAAAGTCTGCGGTCCAAGGTTGACCACTCTAGCATAATCATCCCGCTGAACTGCCCGTTTGAATTCTAGATACTGACGAGCTTCTCGCAGTTCGGTGATCGGCTCAATCAAGTCAGCCAAAAAGTTGATTTTCGGTTCATTCAAGCTGTTCAGCGACCCGAAGAGGCGAATTGCCAACGATGATGGGTGCTTAGTTCTCGCGATTTGCTGGAAAAGCGATTCGATTTGTTGTCGATCGGCGAACTTGAAGAAACCAATTGCGTCGGATGGGTCAATTGGCGCGAGCAGTAATGTACGTTGCAACCACCCCGCGGCAAGGTGCTTTTGCTCGGGCGTCTTGGCGAACTTGTTCGCCATCTCGGCAGCTTTCGGATGCCAGCCAACTTGTTTGTTCAGTTCGATTAAATGTTGAAACGCCAGCTCCCTGTCATTCGACCAAGCCGCCGATTGAGCTTTGTATAGCCACGCGCCAGCGAAATCATCAGGGCTCAATTGCGTTACCACTTCAGCCAATTCCTGTTTCGCTTCATACTGAACCAACCAACCGCATAATGCATTCTGCGCCATCGCCACGTAGCGGTGTGGAAACGTGTTCAGCTTATAAGTCGCCATCGTATTTTTGATTTTTTCTGGGGTCGTGGCGCCACTGGTAAATATGTTGTGCGCCGCTTCAGTAAAATCGCTGTAGGTTTCATCTTGGGGTTCGTCCAAGCCAGCGTAAACCGCCCAGAATTGCGCTTCGCTCATGGGGAGCAACACATCGCGCCAATCGAACAATTTCCATTGATCTTCTTTTCGATTGAGATAGAGGACGTAAACGGAGCTGTCGTCACTATATGTTGAGAAGTTGGCGACAATTGCACGAGCCTCCTTCCCTTCAACCAGCCATTCAAAATTTAGAACTGCAACGTGCTCTCCCAACTCGGGCGAAGCAAGTGCAGCGTCAAAGTTCAGCGTCCAGATACTGCGGCTCAACGGATTGACATAACCATTGCTCAGTCCACTGCGCTGCATTTCCATAACCATTCGCGACTTATCAACTTCGGGGAACTCGCTTTCTAGCCAGTTCGCGATCTCTTCGGCTTCATCCGATTCCGAAGCAACCGACTGCTGGACGATGTCACGCGTTTTGTCCGGAATTGCGCCCCCAACAGGTTCGCGCAGCTCTTTAAACTTGCCGCCAAAATTACTGTCCGCGTTGAATCTTCGGTAAGTTACAAAGCCGCCACCTGCGCACAGAAAAATAAAGACGAAAAGAGTTCCCAGGACGATCGCAACGACGCGCCCAGGGTTACCATTCGGACGCCGGCCATAGGAGTGATTTGGAACGTTTGCGTTTGGAAAATTGATGCGCGGCGGCTCGTGCGACATGCCTGATCCTAAGTGTGGATATGTAACTGCGGACCGTGATCGGTTCGAGCTATAGGATACCATGCCACGACGTGGTTTCGCCATGTGAAACAGTAGTAGGGTTGCGATGTTCGCGAGGTTTGACCGTCGAATACTTGGCTTGAAGAACCGGGAAGTGCGATTCAATCTGCTTGGCCAAAGCCTAAATCTGGCTGTTTTTGGTGGGTCGCTCCTGCCGGGTGCGATCCGATTAACGTCAGCCGCGAATGGTCACACTCGGCAAGCGTGACCCACATCGGTCCTCGAAGGGCCCGCACTTAAAATTGCGATTGAAGCTCTTCAGCCATATCTCGCGCGGCGGTAGCTATTGCTTCTTGCCAAGCTAAGTTTGTGTAACGTGGTGTTTGGTAAGCGAAGATGATGCCTCTAGAGCTGTTCACAATTGCGCCGAGTCCGTTTTTATCAAATCCGTGTGCGACATCGCTGGCTGTGCCACCTTGTGCACCGAAGCCAGGAATTAGAATCCAGGCATTGGTCATCTGCGATCGCAGCGCGGCCAGTTGCTCGGGATAAGTTGCACCGACGACAGCCCCAATCGATCCATAACCACTCGAACCAATCGACTGCTTGGCAAGCTGCTGGACGAGCGTAGCCATATGTTCGTAGATAGCCTGCCCGTCAACAACTTTATCTTGTAGAAAGCCGCTGCCTGGGTTGGAAGTTTTGACTAAAACAAAAATTCCTGATGAACGCGAGTTGCATAAGTCAACGAACGGCTTCAAAGTATCGTCGCCGAGATAGGGATTGACGGTCAAGGCATCGCACTGCCAGGCGCTGGCGTCGCCGAGGTATGCGTCCGCATAGGCTTCGGCGGTAGTGCCAATGTCGCCGCGCTTGCCGTCGAGCAGCACCAACAGACCAGCTTTGCGAGCGTATTGAATGACTGAGCCAAGCGCGACCATACCGTGAGGACCGAGTTGCTCGAAGAATGCAGCTTGCGGCTTGACGACGGGCGTGTATTCAGCGACCGCATCGATGACATGGCGACAGTAGCACTCGGTTGCCGCGGCGACCGCGCTCCGGTCATCGGCACGGATGCCAGAGCGAATGGAATCTGGCAAACTGCCCCATCTTGGGTCAAGCCCCACGCAGACTGCAGATTTTTTTGATCGAACAACCTCGGCAAGTCGGTCACCAAAGTGGATTTGCTGCAGATCAGTCATGGTTCAAAGGCTAGAAGAAGGGCAGTTGGTAAACTGGCGAATTCTACCATGGTAAATGGATCGATAAAGTGGATCGGAGAGCGGACGCGCTGTCCGTAGCTGGTTTCGTCAGAAACCGGTCGAAGCTGGCGGTCGTCTCCGCCGCATCCGGTTTCTGACGAAACCAGCTACAAGCTTTCCGTCGACCGCGTAGGTCACTAGCAGCATTTACGGGGTCTTGTAAAATCTGTCGGATTCGCAGCACCAAAGTGACTTTTCCTAGGCGTTTTCGGTTGCGGCGGCAGGACTTTGAATCAATATCGAGGAGTACTTCTTTGCTTCGCACACATACATGCGGCGAACTTCGTAGCGAACACATTGGCCAACGTGTGACTCTGTGCGGCTGGGTGGACACATCGCGCCTTCACAGTGTTGGGCTAATGTTCATCGACCTTCGCGACCGTTACGGAAAGACTCAATGTGTCGCCAACTCCGACAGTGGCGAAGTCTCGTTAGAAGTCGCCAAAAAGCTGCGAGGCGAGGACGTAGTGCTGATTTCAGGCATCGTTAGCCATCGGCTTGAAGGCAAAATCAATGCCAAGCTGGTGACGGGTGAAATCGAGATTCGAGCCGACGAAGTCCGCTTGTTGAATCGCTGCCAAACTCCGCCCTTCTTTCCTAATCAGGATGAATTGCCAGGCGAAGATTTGCGGCTGAAGTACCGCTACATCGACTTGCGCCGCGAAGCGATGCAGAAAACGTTGGTCCTTCGCAGCCAGATCATCAAAGGCATGCGCGACTATTTCGCCGAGCATAATTTTATCGACATCGAGACACCGATTCTTGGACGCAGCACGCCTGAGGGAGCTCGCGATTACTTGGTGCCCAGTCGCGTGCATTGGGGCCATTTCTTTGCTTTGCCGCAATCGCCACAGTTGTACAAGCAGATTTTGATGGTTGCTGGCTACGATCGCTACATCCAAGTGGCGCGTTGCTTCCGCGACGAAGACTTGCGAGCTGACCGTCAACCGGAATTCACACAGCTCGATTTGGAAATGTCCTTCGTTGACGCGGAAGACATTATCAAAATGATCGACGGCCTGATGGTCGCACTGGCCAAAGACCTGCTAAACATTGATTTGCCGACACCGCTTCCTCGTATGACTTATGATGAAGCTATGCGCCGCTTCGGTAGCGATGCGCCGGACTTACGCTATGGCATGGAAATCGTTGACTGCAGCGACTTGGCTAAACAATCGGAATTCCGCGTGTTCCGCGGTGCGGTGGATGCGAACGGCTTTGTGCGTGGGATCAAGATCGATGGCCGGGCCGAAGAGTTCTCGCGCAAACGGATCGATGAACTGACTGAGTTCGTCAAGCATGATTTCGCGGCGAAAGGTTTGGCTTGGTTCCGCGTCGAGCCTGACGGTTCGCTGTGGTCGCCAATCAGTAAGAACGTTGAACCGCCAGTACTTGAGGGTGTCAAAGCGCGTTTCGAGGCCAAGCCGGGCGATTTGATCTTGTTGCTAGCCGATTCATGGGAAGTCACCTGTAAGGGACTGAACGGTTTGCGCCGTAAACTTGCGGCGGAATTGAAGCTGTTCGAGCCGGGGCAGATGCATTTTTCATGGGTTGTCGAGTTTCCGATGTTCGATCACGACCCAGAAGAAAACCGATGGGTTGCAACACATCATCCGTTTACCGCGCCGCGACCGAAGGATTTGGCAAAGCTGCGCGACGAACCCGCTGCTTGCCGGGCTCAAGCCTACGACCTGATCATTAACGGCTACGAAGCAGGCGGTGGAACGATCCGGATTCATGATTCTGAGACTCAACAAATAGTGTTTGACCTGTTGGGGATTTCGCCAGAGATGGCTGTCAATCGCTTTGGATTTCTTTTGGATGCATTGCGATATGGGGCACCTCCGCATGGTGGAATCGCTTTGGGCATCGACCGTGTTGTGATGCTGTTTGGCGGTCTGGACAACATCCGGGATTGCATTGCTTTCCCGAAAACCCAACGCGCAATGGACTTAATGACCGAAGCCCCCGGCGAAGTCGAAAGCAAGCAAATGAAAGAACTGCATATTCAAATTGAGACGCCACCTGCCAAGTTGAAATAGATCTCGACTTCGCTGGAGATTTCTGCGACTATCCCACCGTGTTTAATTATGTTTAATACGGAAGGGATGCCATGAACGCGCAACGGATTGCGATACTTGGTTTGGTTCTTGTTTTCTTTTCGTCCAGTTCAGTTTTAGCGCAGGAATCAAAATCGTCCTCTTGGTGGGGATCGTCGAAATCGGAGCCCGAAACGCGCAGCAGCACGTTCTTCGGCGCGTCGGCCCCGCAACCTAAGTCGTCTTCTGCGTCGATGTTCAAGTTGCCTTCTTGGTCAAAGTCGCGAGCCAGCACCCGATCGACCGTGAGTCGAATGGGCGCAACGAGCAAAAAATGGATGTACAACACGGCCGACTTCTTGAACCCGTTTAACGATGGCAAGCCGAAAGCTAGTCCAGACCACGGCTATCAAACTGACTATTGGGCCGATCGCAACCAGCCTAAAGAAGAGAAAAGCAGCCTGTTTGGCTGGATGTGGAAGCAAGAAGAAGAGAAGAAAATCACTAGCGTCAACGATTTTCTTGCGCAACCCATGCCTTATTGATCTATGTCGGCAGGTGGGATACGATTTTTTCTTCGCTGGCCTCGCCTGTTTGTAGCTGGTTTTGTGAAAAACCGGATGCATCGGCAATAGTTTCCCTGTTGCCCGGATTCTCACGAATCCAACTACGCAGTCAGTATCACGGATTCTCACGAATCCAGCTACGCAATCAGTTTCCAAGTTCGACCGGATTCTCACGAATCCAGCTACGCTAGTTGCGATTCGAAGACCCAATGAGCCGTATTGAAATTGCGATTGTTGATTATCAAATGGGAAACTTGCGCAGCGTGCAGAAGGCGCTGGAACATGTCGGTGCCGAAGCAACGATAACGGATGACCCGAACATAATCGCGGAAGCTCGTAAAGTCATATTGCCTGGCGTCGGCGCTTTTGGCGATGCCATGCGGGAACTCAAATCCCGGAACCTACCCCAGTCGATCGTCGATTCGATTCAATCTGGCAAACCATTTTTAGGCATCTGCCTTGGCCTTCAACTGCTGTTTGAAACTGGTTTCGAAGGCGAGCGTCATGAGGGTTTAGGAGTGATTGAAGGCGAAGTCATTCGTTTCCCTCACATTCCCGATCGCAAAGTTCCGCACATGGGTTGGAATCAAGTGCGAGCCGAAAAGCCGGACTGTAAGTTACTAAAAGACATTTCGAGCGACGCGTATTTTTACTTCGTGCACTCTTACTACGTACGTCCCACGGATTCTTCGTCGGTATGGTTGTCTTGCGATTACGGCCAGCAGTTTTGCGCTTCCATCTGGCGTGACAATTTGTTTGCGACTCAATTTCATCCCGAGAAAAGTCAGCGAGATGGATTGAAGCTGCTTGAGAATTTCGCAGCGCTGTAAGGGTTCACAGCGACTAGTGCTCTGTCCCAATTGCATTTTTGGGTTGGACTCTAGCATTGGTTTGGTCCCATCAGCCGGAGCGCGTTAGCGTCCGGTTACTGCCACAACCGGACGCTAACGCGTTCCGGCTGATAAGACTGAACCACTGCACTAACAACTATCCGTTCAAAGATTCTCAGCGGGACGCTCTCGGTAGCGCACTCCGGCTGATCCTAAGATTTGATCTTGACACTCCACTAGTGCTCTGTCCCAATTGCATTTTTGGGTTGGACTCTAGCATTGGTTTGGTCCTATCAGCCGGAACGCGTTAGCGTCCGGTTACAGCCACAACCGGACGCTAAACAAATGGTCGCAATCGGCAAGAGCGATCCACCAAGCTAATTCGATTTGGTTCGATCAATGTGCCCAAGTTGCCTGTCGGGGGCGATCTGGTCGCGGACAACTTGCTTCAGTTGCTTGATATCAGGAAAGCCGTCCATTGCTTTGCGATCCCATATCAATTCGGAATCGCAGAGGACTTCAAATATCCCTCCCGTGCCTGGAACAAGCGCGACTTCACCAATCTCTTCGCTGAACGTGCTTAACAACTCTTGCGCGTACCAAGCGGCGCGAAGCATCCACTGGCATTGTCGACAGTAACGAATTTCAATTCTCGGAGTCGGCATGTGGCGGTGCTCACTAAATTTAAGCCTCTGGATCGATAATCTGAACCGTGGTAGGTGTATGGTTTAGCGTTAGATGCGCAGCATCGAGGATGTCTTGCTGACTTACCGATGCGAAGCGTTCTAGTATCACGTCTAGCGGCTCGTAGGAGCGTCGCGTTAACCATGATTGCCCGAGTGCGAACAATCGATTGCTGGGGCGCTCATCAGACAAAATCAAACCAGCCTGTATTTTGTTCTTTGCTAGTTCCAGCTCTTTGCGCGTTACGCCATTTTTGAGTACGTCTTCAAAAACGCTTTGCATCGTCTCGAGGTTCTCTTCGGCGTCTTCAGGTGCACAACAAAGGTAACCAAGCAAACATCCGCAGTCATCGAACAGTTGAGGCCAAAGAGCTGCAGTCTCGGCCCGCCCGGTATCGATCAGTTCCCAGAACAGCCGACTGCCCGAGTCGTCAGCCAGGATCGTGCAAAGCATGCGGAGCGCGTAGCGCCGCGGATCATTGCAGCTCAAACCAGGCCAAAGCTTGACTGCATAGTGTTGATGTGTCGCCTCTCGCTCGATTAAAACATCGCTGGTTGAGAAATCCGGCGCGCGATGCTGACGCGGTGCGGCACCGGTGGGCCAACGCTCCGTATGCGCTTCGACATGATCGACCAACTGGGCAAAATCGACTTTGCCGCTAGCGATCAGAAACATATTGTCTCGAGTATACCGTTCACTATGATACTCTCGCATCTGAGCGACCGACATCTCTGACACAGTTTCAACAGTACCCAGCACGCGAGTCGCCAACGGATGATTGCCGAAAAACAGCTCCATCGCCTTCTCGAAAGCACCGTACGGTGGCTGGTCGTCGTACATCGCGATCTCTTCAAGTACCACTTGGCGCTCAGTCTCAAACTCTTGTTCTCCAAGACTGGGTGACATTAAATCGGTGAGCAGATCGACGGCCCGAGCCTGACATTCAGGAACCACGGAAGCGTAGAAGACGGTCGAGTCTTCGGATGTGTAAGCGTTCGATTGAGCACCGAGATGATCGAGTTCACGGTTAACCGCTTCTGCCGATCGCTGGCTGGTGCCTTTAAAGACCATGTGTTCCAGAAAGTGACTGACGCCCGCAATTTCGTATTTCTCGTCACGCGAACCAGTCTTCACGAACCAACCCAGCGACACGGTGAATGCCGCCGGATCATTCAAAGCGATGATCTCCGGGCCAGCATCAGTTTTGTGTGTTAGCAACTCCACTGGGCAGCTCCAATGCTTGTGATCCAACTGTGACGAGTGAAAAATTCTTG
>JANNNN010000043.1:0-2261 GCA_031398555.1 Planctomycetia bacterium
GCCAACTCAGGTCCGCTTCGACAATAGTTCTTCAGACAAGTTCACGATCATCTCGCTCTTCGCTTACGACCGGATGGGATTGCTCTACGATATCTCTCGAGTTCTTTTTGACCTGCAATTAGTTCTGCAATTTGCCAAGATCAGCACCCATCTCGATCAGGTCGTCGACGTCTTTTATGTCAGCGATCTCGAAGGCGAAAAGATCACCGAGAGCACCCGGTTGTACATGATTCGACAACGCCTGCTGCAAGCCGTTAATAGCCGAACGACCTAGCGTCTGAGTCATGTAGCTGGTTTCGTAAGAAACCGGTCGGGAACATAGTCGTTTTCTACCGTGCCCGGTTTCTAACGGAACCAGCTACAACTGAGGGCTCGTTCAAGTTTACTTTCTCGGCACTCTTTACCTAGCTGACAACTTGCGCTCGAGCTCAATGGATTCGAAAGAAATTCACTCGTCGTTTATTTGCTCTTTGCTAGCTAGAGTGAATGATATACGTAGAGCACACACGATGCCCACTGCGACACCAGCCTCGCAGTTTATGTGGTTTAAGTTACCACGCATCTGGGAACTGTTCGTGGTGCCCTTTTAATGCGACCGCAACACGTCGCCGAGTTTGTTCCCGGCGACCACTTTTTTCGCACTAGGGGTGCCTATAATGAATGGATTCAAAGTACTGGCAGTTGGCGCGTTTCTTTCCTGTGGTTCTTCGTTTGGCCATGCGCAGATTAATATCCTTGATCATCAAGGTGGACCTAAATCCATTCTTGTTAAGGCAGTTCAGGATACGTTCGAGCCTGCAAACGAGGCGAACCTAACTCGGTCGCGGAACGCAGATGCTGAGATCTCCGCTAGCCCATCGAACACATTTATCGATGGAGACGAAGCTCCAGCCCCGACTAGCGATCCTGCATCGCTGCCTGTCGGAATTCGTCATGGTCATAACCCAATCGACCAGATCATTCGCAATGGATTAATTGCGCAAACTCCAGATTCGGCTCAAGTACCTGTTGCGTGGCCATCGCAAGGCTCGTTCAATCCAACGGCGCACATGATGATGAACCCAGGTTGCACTCAAGGTTTGTGGGACAGTTACCCCGCAGAACGCGCTGCCGAATGCGCCCTCATGCATCAGCGCCTCGCCGGCCATCAACGATGCCAAGGTTGTGGCGTTCAGGGTTGCGGAACTCAAGGTTGCGGACCACGCGGATTCACTTCAGGTTGCAAAGTATGTGGTCCAGTCGGATGCGGAACATCGGGATGCGGTGCCGCCCACTTCCAACCTGTTAACCGTTACGCTCCAGCTGCAGTTTGCGACGCTAGTCACGTCACTCCAGCCTCCCACAGAGCTGCTAAGGGTCAACCACAGTTCCAAAACCTGCTGGTACCAACACCAGCGTTAGCCGCGCCGCTAGTCGAAGAAACAACCAGCGATGTTTCTGTAAGCCAGGACAACGTCGCCCAGCGTCCAAGTTTGATTCGCTAGTACGCCCATCGGCTAGCACCACTTAGCTGGCTCCAGTCAACGAGCCGTTTTGCCGGAGGGCGAAACTCCTGCCGATCCGCTGCGCAAGTGTGAGCCCACTTGCGAAAAGGATTGGCAGAGGTTTCGCCCTCCGATCGTTTTGTACTAGTTACTAGTAGTGTCGCCTTTTGCCGCGAAAGTAGCGTGGGCCAGTAGATGAACATGCACGCAAATTCTAGTAGTGTTTCCCTACGCTACTTTCGCGCGACAGGCGACACTACTCACCCTGGCTGCCGCTGCATCCTTTTTCTGGATTGTCAAATCAGCGAGCCAAAAATCGCAAGAATAATCAAAGCGAACGAAGTGAACTGCCGATAGATTTAACACCACGGATTGGGAGGGTGGAACGGTCCTCGGACGCGTTCCAACGACATGCATGGTCATGGTGTGACGATGGAGCGGCATACCATGACCATTTTTATTTTGCCCTGCATACAAATACCTTCAAGTATTCGCTTTCTGGGCAATTGGTAGCAATCGGATGATCGAAGTCAGCCCCTAGGCTTTCGATAATCTGCACACTTCTTTTTTGACGCGACGCTACCGCAGCCAACACTCCAGCAAACTCTTCGCGACTTACCCGACCCGAACAACTGCACGTCACCAATATCCCGCCGGGCAACAGCAACTCGAGTGCAAGCGAATTCAATCGATGATAGGCCCTGAGTGCCGCAGCTACGTTCCCGCGGTTGCTGGCCATCCGCGGTGGGTCAAGCACAATCGTTTGGAATTTATCGC
>JANNNN010000124.1:0-2062 GCA_031398555.1 Planctomycetia bacterium
CGAAGCGCTCAATGCTCTTACTAGTCAGGCCGAAGCGCGGCGCGAGATGCAAGCTAATGTCGGTCACTCACTGCTACAACCGCTGATCGTGGTCAGTCTAGTTTACTTCGGCTTCATCTATCTAGTAGTGGTTGCAGCCAAGCAATTGGAAATGACATACAACCAACTCGGTGAGTCGCCAAGTGTCAGCTTACGGTTTTTGATGCTCGCGCGACAGTGGCTGCCTCTTTGGGGAGTGCTCGTACCTGCCCTCTTAATCATTGCGATTTGGTATTGGTGGCATAAGTCTGGCGGGTGGAGTTACACTTGGCTGCCGGGCAGAAAGCGGTTTGTCGAGTCGATTGGCAAAGCGAACTACGCCGAGAACATTGCCAAGTTACTGGATACGAATCACTCGCTGGCCGAGTCATTGGAAATAGTAGGGCCACTTGAAATGAATTCTGAATTGCCCTCGATGTTGCGTTGGGCATTTGCGGCCAATGTCGAGGATTCATCACGAGTCAATTTGCTGCGATTTGCGGCGCGGTCCTATCGCCACTCGGCGGCGCGTGAAATCACTCGATGGCGGAATTGGTTGCCAGTGCTTTTGGGTGTTCTCTTAGGCGGTTCCATTGTGCTTGCGTACGGACTGAGTCTCTTCACTCCGATGATCGAGTTGCTCAAGACGCTGACGAAACCATAAGGAGTCCTTCCATGCCCAACTACAGTTACGAAGCGATAGGCAGCGACGGCGAAGTCGTCGCCGGCGAGATCCAAGCCGCTCGTGTTTCAGAGGCAATTGCGCAACTGGAAGCCCAAGGATTGCAAGTCGAATCGATTCGCGCAGTTATTGTACCGACCGATTTATCGATAACCAAAAAGGCATTTTACGAGCGGATCGACAAGGCACTGGAGAGTCGTGTGAGCTTGATTCCTGCGCTGGATGCACTGGCCGATGAAATGCCCCAGCGCGACGCAGCCCGCGATGTGCGTCAATTCGCAAATGAACTCCGAGTTGGCGCGACTGCGGAGCAGTTTGTGAAAAGCGATGCGACGGCAGCTTGGTTACCTCTAGTTGTAAGAGGTCTCGGATCGAATTCAACGGCTGTTCGCTATGAGCAGTTGATGGACGATGCAACGCGAGAGAGCGAGAATCGCCGGAGTCTCAAGACAGCGCTTGCCTATCCGTTTTTCTTGCTGATATTCGGTGGCATTGTACTGATCTTTTTGGTGCTTCTCGTGGTTCCCGTATTTGCGAAGATGTTTAGTGAATTCGGGCTCCGTTTGCCCGCACCGACGCAGTCTTTATTTTGGATCAGCAAACAGATAACTGAATATTCGTTGCGCAGTCTGGTGGTAATCATCGTCGCATTTCTGCTGATTGCAGTTGTTGGTCGATTTTGGATTCGATATTCGCTTTCGACCAGTATATTTGGACTGTTCACATCGGGAAATTCAGCCAATTTGACGGCCATGGCCAAGTTCACGGGTGCACTTGCAGAATTGGTTAGCATCGAGGCACCCTTGCCAGAAGCTATCAGGATTGCCGGTCGAGCGTGTGATCATCGACACTTTCGCGTGATGTCAGACAGAATGGCGAGCGAATTGGAAATACCAGGAACGAGGCTCGGCGACACCTCGGTGATTCATAACTTCCCAGCGACAATGCGTCATGCGCTCGGGAACGGTCGAAGTTGCCAAGCCAATGTCCCGCTACTAAGAGAGTTATCGCGAATGTATAGCGATCGAGCCCGAGAGAAGAGCAACTGGTCGACTAGTATCCTAGGTCCGATCAGCCTTGTAGTACTCGGCTTGGTAATTGGCTTTGTGATAATCGCGTTGTTCATGCCGTTGGTTTCCATGATAACGTCCCTAGCTTGATCGTCCGCGTTGTGAGACGCCGGCCCGCATTGTGAGCCGACGGCGCTAGCCGCGGGTGACCGAAGTAGTAATCGTTCAATAATGTAATTTTCAAGTTAAGCAAGTGTCCTAGGTGGGTCGCTCTTGCCGAGTGCGACCCGATTAACCGCTTTACTTCGATGCCCGCGGCTAGCGCCGTCGGCTCACTAGCTCAAGCACTTAT
>JANNNN010000132.1:0-4647 GCA_031398555.1 Planctomycetia bacterium
TCAGGCCGTTATAAGCCAAAACGAAAAAATAAACCCTCATGTGGCGAACCCAAGATCGAGCTCGCAACAGCACACCAGAGGCAACGCCATCGTGAAATTTCATTACAAAATGCCGCCTAAATATCGTTCACGGCGTTGGGCAGAGCCTGGGCACGAGCGAGCGAGGAGATTAGACCAGGGTGAACTCGGGTAGGCGCACGATCTCGCCACCTTTTTCAGTGGATTGATGGGCGCAGATGCCTACGCAGGTCCAGTTGGCGGATAAGGTTGCGTTGGGCCATGGTTCGCGGTTTTCAACTAGCGCAGATACGAACTCGTTGACCAAGTGAGGATGCGAACCGCCGTGACCGCCACCTTGAATAAATGATAAGTGATCGGCGTCTTGAATCGATTGAGTAAACATGCGAATCGGCTCGGGTAGTAAATGCGCATAGTCGGGTACTTCGACTTTGCTGGCGATCTCGGCTTCCGGTTTCTTGGCAGTGTGAATCACGTGAGGTTCGTTCTCAACCAACGTCCACTCGAAACTCTTCTTGGTGCCGTATACATCAAAACTCTCGCGATACTGCCGGGCGGTGTCGAATAGGAATCGCCAAATGTGAGCCGCGATGTCGGAATCTTTGATCTTGATGTGACACGTTTCAACGGCGTACTTATTACCCGATTTTTTGGCAATGTCTTCGCGAACGGCGCCGGACCCAAAGCAGCTGACATACTCGGCACGACCGTTGACCAAGCCCAATACGGGACTGACGACGTGCGTTGCGTAATGCATCGGTATCATCTTTTCCCAATACGCTGGCCAGCCGTCCATGTCTTGCGGATGCGAAGCAGCCATGTACTGGATTTTGCCAAGCTCGCCTTTTTGATACATCTCTCGAATAAAGAGAAACTCGCGGCTGTACACAACGGTCTCGGCCATCATGTACTTGAGTCCGGTTTTCTCGACTAGTTCACAGATCTCTTGGCACTCTTCAATCGTGGTCGCCATCGGGACGGTGCACATGACATGCTTGCCGGCTTTAAGCGCCGCGATGGACATCCAGCCATGATCTGGGATCGGTGAATTGATGTGCACAAAGTCAACTTCGGGATCAGCCAGAACTTCTTCGAACGTCGTGTAGCGATTCGCAATTCCAAAGCGGTCACCGACTTTATTCATTTCGTCGACATCGCGGCGGCAAATCGCATGGACGTTCGCGTTGGGATGGCGCTGGTAAATTGGAATGAACTCCGAACCAAACCCTAGACCGACCATCGCAACGTTAACTGGCTTACTCATGCTGAACTCCGAGAGGCGAAAATATGAAAAGTGTGAGAGGTTGATGGTTTAGGCTGGCACGCCCAGAGTACCTGAAGGGCGTGGTGTAGTGCTTCAGCACAATTTAATTTTGGGATTGCTAAAGAGCAATCGCCACGATTATTGAGGTAGCGGAAGCCGTCGAGAGCTTGTTGATTTTATAGTAACCCGAAGCGTTAGAGGGGGAATAAACTCCCCTCGCTGACGCTTCGGGTTACTATCAGAGTCTAGTGCTTTGTCCAAGTTAGATTTTAGGGTTTGTGGTTTTATTGTCGCACGAATGTCCCAATCGTTGCTGCAACAATTGGGACAATTGAGCGACACTCATCCCCAAAATTAAAGTTGGATGAAGCACTAGCCCATTTTCCAGTTGTCTGGCAATGTGCTGTCTTTGATCAAAATGGGAACTCCGTCGCGGATGACGCAGGGGTCGAACTCGTCGCTTGAGTCGCAACCTGAGGCATTGACGATACGAACATTTTTTCCAATGCGGCAATTCTTATCAAGGATGGCGCCTAGCACTTCTGAACCATCGCCTATACCGACTGGCGGAAGGCCTTTTCGGGTAGCAGCGGCAAGTTCCTCTTCGGTTTCCATGAAGTCGGCACCCATGAGAACACTGTCGCGAATGATTGCGTTCTCGCCGATGACACAACGAAGACCAACGACGCTATTCTCAATCACGGCCCCTTTGCCGATTCGGCAACCGTCAGCAATCAGGCTGCTCTTGACGGTTGCGCCTTCAATCATCGTCGGCGGCAAGAACCTGGCGCGTGAGTACACCGGGGCTTCTGGTGAAACGAAATCGAACGGCGGGTTTTTCCAAGTCAAGCTTAGGTTGGCGTCGTAGAACGCGCGAATCGTTCCGATGTCTTCCCAAAAGCCGTCGAACAAGTGAACCTGCACGCGTTTGCTTCGGATCGCAGCCGGGAATACCTCTTTGCCAAAATCCTCATAGTTGGTCTTCTCTAGTACATCGAACAGCAGGTCGCGATTGAAGATATAGAGCCCCATGCTTGCCAAGCAGTCTCGGCCTCGCGATTCGATCCCTTGGCGATCTATCCATGCGGGGTCCATGCTGACCATATCGATCTCTTCTTTGGTTTTTGGCTTCTCCAAAAATCCGAGCACCCGGCCTTCTTCGTTGCAGCGCATAACGCCGAGCGCGTGGACCTGACTCCGCTCAACGGGAATGGCTGCTATCGTTGCGTCGGCTTTGGAATCGATGTGCGTCTTGAGCATGGCCATGTAATCCATGCGATACAGTTGGTCGCCCGAAAGTATCAAGACGTATTTGATGCCGCGTTGATCGATGTGCTTGAGGTTCTTGCGAACCGCGTCGGCCGTTCCTTGATACCACTCTGCGCCGCCTTCCATCGTCTGCTGTGCGGCCAGCAATTCGACGAACCCACCCGAGAAGTGGTCGAAACGATAAGTCTGTCGAATGTGCTTGTGGAGCGATACGGAAAGGAACTGAGTCAACACGAAGATCTTGTTGATGTTGCTGTTGATACAGTTCGAGATTGGGATGTCGATCAAGCGATACTTGGCGGCCAGCGGCACAGCGGGTTTGGCGCGGATCTTCGTTAGCGGATAGAGGCGAGTTCCGCGGCCACCGCCGAGAATGAGTGCCAAGACAGATCGAGGATCGACGTTAAACATGTTTATTTCCTTAGTGTTTCTGCTTATTCACTTGCCTGCTCGCCACTGAGGCTGATTTTCTAAATGCTGAGGCTAATTCTTTAAGTGGCCGCCTATGCGGAGTACGGCAATCGCTAGGATGAACAGGAGCAACCCGCTTAAGGGTCGATAATAATACCGCTCACTGTAAATGCCGGATAAACGTCCACTTTAGAAGTAAGCAGCATACCAAGCTTGGCTTTACGCCAAAAGCACCTTGGCAACACAAAAGTGATGTGCGGAACCGAGATTCCGCCTTGATTAACAGATCGTCAGTGAATCGTTACTATTAAGGCATAGAACTTCGCCTTAAACTTAGCGGTCGATGGCGGAGATTTGCGCTGGCACTTTAGAGCAAGCACGTGTTTCACGATTGAATGGCGATATGGATTGTCTAGAAATTGCAAGAAAGTTGGTGGCGATTGATTCCGTCACCTCTCGTCCGAATGCAGATGTCGCACACTGCATGCGAGAACTTCTCACGTCGATTGGCTTCGATATCGAGCCACTCGTGTATTTAGATAATGGGGGTTTGGAAAAGACTGCAATCGTAGGGCGGCGTGGGCCCGCGCCCTCGAGCACGCCAATCGGTCAACAGGGTGGCATCGTCTACTGTTGTCACAACGATGTCGTCTCCGTCGAGGGCTGGAATGCGCCGCACGGTGGTCCGTTTGATCCAGTGGTCGCTGAAGGCAAGCTGTGGGGTCGTGGCTCATGTGACATGAAAGGTCCAACCGCGGCAGCGATCGCGGCCATTGAACGCATTCCAGTCGAGCGGCAGAAGTATCCGATTTACGTGCTTGTTACCGGCGACGAAGAGAGCGGCATGCAAGGTGCCCGTGCGATTGTCTCCAGGTCAAACTACTTTGCTGAAATGCAAGCCGCTGGGACCGTTGGAATCATCGGCGAGCCGACGGAACTGCGCGTCGTAAACTCGCACAAAGGTGGCTGTCATTTCAAAGTCACCAGTCAAGGCATCGCGGCTCATAGCAGCACCGCCGATGGCCGCAACGCGAATTGGGCTTTGATTCCATTCCTCGGTTATCTAAGTGAGCAATTTAAACGGTGCGAGTCCGACCCGTTACTCTTGAATAAGCGCTTCTCGCCACCAAGTCTATCGATGAATGTGGTTGTGAAGAACGAACCTGCCGCATCGAACATCACTGTTGGTAAAGCGACCTGTCAGGTTTTCTTGCGGCCCATGCCCAACGTTGATTGGCGAGGCTTTGTCGACGCAATCGTTGCGACCGCTCAGAGCATGGGACTGCAGGCCAATCCCGTCGCCGCGCTTGAACCATTGCATACTCCTGATTCCAATCCATTCGTTCGCGCAGTTTTAGACGCCGTTGGCCAAGCAGCGCCGGACTCGGTTTGTTACGCCACCGACGGTTGCTGCTTGAGAGCACTGGAGAATCTAATTGTGCTCGGCCCGGGAAGTATCGAGCAAGCTCACCGATCTGATGAGTGGATATCGCTCGATCAGCTTTACCGTGGCGTAGAAATTTATGAGCAACTTTTCAGGATGTATTGCACGTAGATTTGGACACTTTTCGCTAACCGCCGGTATGCAAGGCTGCGAAATCGTACTCGTACTTCAGTGAAACGGTAATCGTACACGTACTCGAACAGGAGCGAAGTTCGAGTACGAGTACGAGTACCGCCTGCGG
>JANNNN010000258.1:0-2897 GCA_031398555.1 Planctomycetia bacterium
GTCGTCCCTATCAACTGCGATTGATTCTTGATCAAGGTTACTGGTGTGAAACGGGTTTAACGCCGCCAAGTGACGCTGAACTGCGGCGGGATGTTGAACTGGTGAAAGCCATGGGTTTCAACGGCGTTCGCAAGCATCAGAAAATTGAATGTCCCGGTTACCTTTACTGGGCAGATACCCTGGGGCTGTTGGTGTGGGAAGAGATGCCTAGCGCTTATCGATTTACGCGTCCATCGATTGAACGACTGACGCGAGAGTGGATGGAAGTAATAAAGCGCGATGCAAGTCATCCGTGCATTGTCGCGTGGATGCCGTTCAATGAATCGTGGGGGGTCCCTGATCTGCCGGACAGTCCGGCTCAGCGACATTATGTGCAGTCGCTTTATCATCTAACTAAGACGCTTGATCCGACCCGTCCGGTCATTGGAAACGATGGTTGGGAAAGCGTGGCGACCGATATTATTGGTATCCACGATTACGATGATCGTCCAGAGCGTATTGCTCACCGCTACGGTGCCGACGATCGGCTGCCCCGTTTGTTCAAACGCGAGCGCCCCGGTGGCAAGATGCTAATGCTTGGAGGTTCTTACGATAGCGATCAACCATTGATGCTCACCGAGTTTGGTGGGATTGCATTCGCTACTGACAATGCCCGAACCTGGGGCTACACGCGTGTCAGCACAGCTGACGATTTAGCCGAGGCTTATCGTCTCTTGTTAGAGGCAGTGCACTCATGCTCTGTCTTAGCCGGATTCTGCTATACCCAGTTTGCTGATACGTACCAAGAGGCAAATGGTTTATTATTCGCCGATCGCACTCCTAAGTTTCCACTCGAAAAAATGCGTAACGCTACGCGGGGAAGTGGGGCACGCCACGAACCCATCGATACTCAGTGGCGGGAACGACTCATGAATGCCCAGAGAACTCAATACCTAATTCCTAGTGAAGACTATCGCATTTACACCGATAGATAGGTTCAAATGAGGATTCTCAAAAGTACGACGCCTGCGTACACCTTGCCTAGGGCACTGTTACGTAAGGCAAACGGACACAAAAAAGTACCAGCGAACCAAGCCCCCTGGAAGTCGTTCATAAATAGCACCCTCACAGAACGTAGACAAGAAAACTAGCTGCGGTTAACGGGGCTCGTGCGACCGTGCGAAGTATTGAAATCAACGGCTGTAGCAACGGCGGCCAGCTCTAGGACAGTTGCAAGACGACTCCGCCGCACATTTGCAATTCAGCGTTTTTTACCCCTCAAACGTGGTAGCTAGAAAGAAGGCTGAGTGAGGACGCTATGCCAGTCTGCAGATCAATGCGTCAACTAGCTTTTTCACGTCCTGTTCTGAATGTTCGCAGGATAAAGTGATGCGCAAGCGACTTGTTCCTGATGGCACCGTTGGTGGACGAATCGCAGGTACGAACAGGCCAGCTGATTGCAAACCTGCGCTTAAAGCCAAAGTTGTTTCCTCGTCCCCAAGTACGACTGGAAGGATTGGACTGTCGTCGCCTAGCACTTGCCGACCCATGCGGCGCAGTTCAGAACGAGTGTCTTTCGCCATGCGACGAAGAGCGTAACGTTTTTCGGCCAGCAGTGCAGTAAGCTCAATCGAAGCTGTCGCGGCAGCCATGACGCTGCTGGGTAGTGCGGTGCTAAACATATAGGCTCGCCCAAAATTCAGCACGTGATCGATGAGAGATTGACTACCGCACAAGTAGCCACCCATGCATCCCAATGCCTTGCTAAGTGTTCCGAGCTTTCCGAGGACTCGGTTTGTCAGCCCGAGTTCTTCGACTAGCCCCGCGCCGCTTACGCCGTAAACGCCCGTTGCATGGGCTTCGTCGACGATCAAGCCACAGTTGTATTGCTCGGCGAGATCGGCCAAATCCCGCAGCGGTGCAGCATCGCCATCCATGCTGAAGATCGATTCCGTTACGATCAACGCGCGATTGAAACCCTGTCGGCTACTTTTCAATCGGTCCCGCAGATGTTGTACATCATTGTGCGGATAGATGTCGCGAGCCGCTTTGCTCAACCGGCAGCCATCGATCAGACTGGCGTGGTTTAAGGCATCGCTGAAGATCACATCCTTTTCATTTACAAGGCTACTGATGGCGGCCAAGTTGCTCGCATAGCCGCTTGAAAAAACCAAGGCAGCTGGCAACTGATTGAACTTGGCCAGACTAGCTTCGAGATGCATTTGTGCCTTGCTATAGCCGCAGACCGCCGGACTGGCTCCGCTGCCGACTCCATCAGACTGAAGGGCAGCCATTGCGGCAGCAACTACGTCGCGGTTATTTCTCAAACCTAAATAGTCATTGCCACCGAAGTTAACTAGCGCCTGTCCGTTGCGTTCAACTATCGCACCAAGCAAATGCCTGGTGACAATTTTATGTCGCCGTCGTTCAATGCGATCCAGGTTAGCGAGCGATTCGTTGAGAAAGTTCTCCCAACTATTTTTTGGTTGCATCAGTTCGAATCGAAGTACCTGGTGTAGAAATCTTGATCCGCATTTACGATTACCGGTTGGCCCTGGGTGTCATAGCCACGAAAATTAAAGTTGGACAAAGCACTAGACTAGTCTAGTTATTTGCTTCCGCAAACTGTGGGTGTTCTTCCTTCCAACGAGCGATCGCCAATTTATGCCTCGCCTGATCGTCCGCTGGAAACGCGAAGTCCACTATGACTAGACCGGTAGTTTCATTCGGCTGGTATTTTGGAAAAATGGCACCGATATCCTCTGAACCCAGCTTCAAACAAACAGCCAGCGCGAGATCACTCATCCGCACGATCATTTTACGCTCATCGCGTGGAGGGATTTTTCGATTCGAACCGGGAGGCGGCATGTCCTCTTCCTGAATGCCGTCGCGGGGGGTGCCGATGTCGCTTTGATCTG
>JANNNN010000036.1:0-8555 GCA_031398555.1 Planctomycetia bacterium
TCTATCTAGCGGTCGCCCCTCCAGTCGCAAAGGCTGAAACACCCATTAAAGATTCAGAAAAGTCGCTGTTAAGCGAAGTGGCAGGAGAGGTCCCCGAAACTCCAAAAGAATCGATCAAACTCATCGGCAAAGAGTTTGAAACAAAGTGGATTTGGATCTACTTCGAGCTTCAGCCGCCGCCTGGTGATAATCCAATGGTACTCGTAAATCGAGTGCTCTTCGAAGTCAACACTGGCCAAATCAACACGTGTCTCATTCGCCAAGATGGAAAACGCCACGCATTGAAATCCACCGCGAACAAACCACTGCAAGATTTTGATCGCAAGTGGTTGACCAGCGCATCGAGCAACGCCAGGCGCTAGGCAGTTTCGACTTTTGCTCCGCAAAAGTGGCGCTATTAGACTTAAGACCTGAGACTGACTTCCAGCCTGAGTGCTGTTCCACTGTCAAGGTAAATTATAGAAACAACGAAGACGCAGACGCTGGCAGCGTCTGCGACCGGGCAGACGCTGCGAATGGATTTCTAGCTTAGCGTCTCGAGTTTCTTAGTTTGCAGACGTTCTAATTTCGATCTTCTTCGGCTGTTGCTTAACTGCTTTGGGAATCACGATTTTCAAAACGCCGTGCTCGTAGCTGGCGTCAATTTTCTCGACGTCCGCTTCACTGGGCATCGAAATGACGCGAGTAAAAGTACCGGATGCCCGTTCTATTCTATGGAAGGCTTTGTCCTTCTGATTGGAACTGGTAGAACGCGTGCCTGAAACGACAAGTCTTCCATCTTGCATTTCCAACTTCACGTCTTCGGGTCGCACACCGGGCAAATCAACATGGACTTCGTACGCTTCAGCTGACTCCGCTATATCGAGAGTCGGTGCATACTGTTCGGCATTTTTAGTTCGTAACATCGTCCCTACGGTTCGACCGAGCAACGAATCAAAAATCCGTTCCATGTCCGTTGAAAGTTCTTCAAAGGCACCGTTTTTCACCTCGCATCTGGCCATGATCATCCCCTTTTTTATGAACAGTAACTTGAACTGAAATCACGTTCTGCTCGCTGTCAAACTGACAGCCTTGCAGGCTTCGAGCGACTTATATTTGCAAGCAGCGTGCCAATCACTGGGTGAAATTTCAGCCTCAGACTCTTGGAGATGTTCTTTCGATTCGACGATTTTTATGAATTTGCCGACTTTTCTTAAAGATCGAGCGGTAATGTTCATCGATCGCTCTCGACAGGCTGGGCTGTGGATAGCTAAACGTTAGTAGGCAGTATGCCGCGACGATCCGCCGCCGCGTTTCACCGATCCTTACTATGCTTCACCACCACATATCATTGCTATCTATGTCGACTGTGGAACCTCTACCCGACAACATTCGACGTATCGCGGTCCTCGTTTCCAGCGTCGACTCGGCGACCGCGCGTCAACTGCTGTTGCACTTGCCAACGTCGGTAGCCAAAAAGGTTCGCAGTGCGCTACAGAACCTCGGACCGGTCACCCCTTCGGAACGCCAACGGATCTTAACTGAATTCCAATTGACGGCGGCTAAACAGAATCAGACTTCACCGGCTATCGCACCAGCAGCCACGCCAGTCTCGATAAATAGCGCATCTAAACTTTCGCAAAACCCAGACCATTCGCTTCAAAGTGCTGGGTCGGTGGCGGCCGATCCGTACGCGCAAGCTCGCAATTATGCTCCATCTCTAGCCGAGCATTCCGAGCGTGACACATCATCGCTGTATTCAATGCCGCCGAATTCAATCCTGCCGAATGCCTCGGGAGATGCTTCGCAACCATCGTGGAAGTGGATGGATATTCGCGCCCTCAGTCATTTCTTGCGGGGCGAACGTGCAACCGTCATCGCAGTGGTTATTAATCAGTTGTCACCCAACACGGGCGTATCGCTCATTCAGCAACTGCCCACTGCAATGCATCGGGAAGTATTGCAAGCGATAGCCAGTCTGCAAGACATTGATGAAGAGGCGATGCAGTCGATTGAAGAGCATCTTGCCGAGCGTCTAAAGGACTATGAGCAGCAAGTTAACGGGGAAGCCAAAGGAACGCGGCGTGTCGCTGCCCTACTTGCCGCGGCTCCGCCTGAACTCCAGGAGAGTTGGTCACGGTTTGTGCATATTGCAATCGATTCGTCGAATGAGACTTTGCCAGTAACCGAACCCATACCCAAACTGCAATCGGCTCCAGACTCAAAAGAAATCAAACAGAACAACTTCACCTCAACTGCAAATCATCCAGCGTCGGTTGAAACCACGTTCGCACCACGCTCCCCCACGAGCGAGTTGAAATCGCTGGCTGCAGCTCCGCCTATCGAAGGCTCCTTGATCGACGATAATCCCTACATTCTTCCGTTTCCTGGCTCGAACGACGGTATCCAAAGCAATCCCGGCCCTCTAAGCGACGTGGATCGGTCGCTGATACAAATTGAATTTGAACAGATCTTGTCGCTTTCCACCCATGAACTTGCACAGATACTAACGGCCTCGAATTCGAACACGGTACTTCTTGCGCTTGCGGGTGCTAGTCCAAGTTTTATGAAGCGGTTCTACTCCATGCTTACGAAAGCCGATGGAAAGGCTCTAGCTCAACGCCTGAGCAAGATCGGTCCCCTGAACCTTCGCGATATTGACGAAGCACAGCGCAGCATTGCCGAATTAGCTGCAAAGCTCATGTCACCTCGGTCACATCGCACTAGCCATTCTCAGTCGCTGCGCGTGGCATCATAGGGGTTTCGGGATGGCAACAATTCTCAAAGGCAATCGAATCGATCAGAGTTCAACGGAAGCGCATTTGATCGTATTCAATGTCGAGGACGTTCACGATCGGGCGCGCGCCTACTTGGCGGAAATTCAACAGCAGGCAGCTCAGATTATAGAGGACGCCAACAAGCAGGCCGTCGATATCGCCAAAGCTGCACATCAGACCGGATTGACCAGCGGCCGTGCGGAATTTGAAGATCAAGTTGAACGTAGAGCTCAGCAAATTAGTGACCAGCGATGCAAAACTGCTATATCCGCTTGCGAAGCGACTGTCCACCAACTCTCTGGCGAGACGATAACTTGGTTGACCAACTGGCGAAATCTAACGGTTGAACTCGCCTCTCGGATGGCTGAGAAATTGGTGCGACGCACAATGAAAGATAACGAAGAAGTGCTGCGAGTTTGGTTAGAGGAAGCGATCATCGCCATGCGCGATGCTCGCGAACTGCGGATTCTCGTTAACCCCGATGACTTTGCCGTTGCGGGTCGGTTCTTACAAAACTTGACAAAAATGATTCCCCAAGCCGCACAGATCGAAGTCATACCGGATCCGGATATTAGCTTGGGTGGCTGCATTGTGCGTTCCATGCACGGCCTCATTGATCAACAGTTAGAAACGCAGCTTCAGCGTCTCGTAGAACAACTTCAATAGCCAATCAAGAAACTAAACGTGACTGCCACTTTTCCTACCCTGCCCGATGCTCAGCAGCTAATTAGTTCCCTACGTAAAGCGATGCCTAGCAACATTCAAGGAACCATTTGGTCAGTGGGGCGCAATTCAATTGAAGCGATGGGTTTACCAGTTCCGATGGGCGCCGTATGTGAAATCCGCTGTCGTGGCCGCTCCCAGATCGCTGCCGAAGTTATCGGTTTCGAAGGTAGTAAAACTCTGTTGGCCGTCCTCGATGGAGCTGAAGGAATATCGCCTGGCGATTCGGTTCACTTGGTTCAAGCAAACGCAAACGTCGGTGTAGGCGCGGAACTAATCGGTCGCGTCATTGATGCGGCCGGTCGACCAATCGACGACTTGCCACCGATCAAAACTACCTCGAAAGTGCCTCTGGACAATGATCCCGTCAACGCGATGCAACGACCGCCGATCACAGAAATCCTATCAACGGGCGTCCGAGCTATCGATACTCTTTTGACGCTCGGTCGCGGTCAGCGTATCGGAATCTTCGCCGGTTCTGGAGTGGGTAAGAGTACACTGCTGGGCATGATGGCTCGCGGTACAAATGCTGACGTAGTGGTGATTGGGCTAGTCGGCGAGCGCGGTCGCGAAGTCCAGGAATATCTACAGCGCGAACTCGGTCCAGAGACACGTAAGAAGTGCGTTACCGTGGTTGCTACCAGCGATCAGCCCGCCTTGCGCCGTGTGCAAGCCGCGCTAACTACGACAGCCATTGCGGAATACTATCGCAACAGTGGCAAGAACGTGTTGCTGATGATGGATTCGGTAACGCGGTTTGCAATGGCACAGCGAGAGATCGGACTTGCCGCGGGTGAAGCACCTACAACGCGAGGCTTTCCACCGAGTGTTTTTTCGATGCTTCCGCGGCTTGTTGAACGATCGGGCGTAACCACGCGAGGCAGTATCACAGGTATTTACACAGTTCTAGTTGAAGGCGATGATAACAACGAACCCATCAGCGACACTTTGCGCGGTCTGCTCGACGGTCACTTTGTACTGTCTAGAAAAATTGCTCATCGCGGCCGGTATCCAGCGATCGATATTCTGTCCAGTCTCAGTCGACTGCAAAGCCACTTGGTCGATGCTGAGCACCAACGCTCGGCATCACTTGTGCGAACCATGTTGTCAGCCTATCAAGAAAATGAAGACTTGATCACAATTGGAGCTTACCAACGAGGCTCAAGTCCACTGATCGATCGCGCGATTGCTCTCAAATCCCAAATTGATGAATTCCTTTCGCAGCTCAGTCGACAGTCGGCAGATTGGTCGGCTTCGGTCCTGGCTCTCAAAAAACTGGGCGAGCAAGCAACGTTGGGGGCTAGTGGAATTCCGGCACAATCCGCAAAACCGTAAAATCCAGACTCGACTCAACGCACTGCTGCTGGTACTAGGTAACACTTCTTCGCCAATTTAAACAACTCAACCAAAGTCGCCGTAAGCTTTAAATATGGGCAATTCTTTCCGTTTTCGACTTCAGAGCATTGTGCGATTGAGAGAGCGAGAACGCGATGAAGCCGCCGATGGATTTCGGCAAGCAATGCGAGCCAAGCAAATTCTCGAAGGACAGGTTTCGGACATCGAAACAGAACGCAGTCAGCAGAACGAACTTCGAAAAGTTACGAAGACGGGCTCCGTTGATTTTCAAAAGATCATTGACGCTCAACGCTATCAGATATTTCTTGACAGCCAAGTTGCTGAGTTGCAAGGGCAAATTTCATTGATAGAACAAGAGTGTCAGCGTCGCCGAGCAAAACTAGTGAAATGCGAGCAAGCCGTTCGGTCGCTGGAAAAACTCTCGGAACATCAACTCACCGAATGGAACGCTCAACTAGCTAGCAACGAACAGAATACTCTGGACCAGTGGTCGAGTTTTCGCTATTGGTCTAAAAACCAAAGTGACGATGGCGGAGAGACACTGCATCCGTTTAACGTTTCTAAGCGGGACGCTCTCTGACGCGTTTCGACTGATAAACGATTGGCATAGGTTGGTTTGCTATTGAATAAAACTGCTTTCCTTCGATGCCCGCGGCTAGTGCCGGCGGCTCACAAAGTTGCACGCGGCTAGCGTCGTCGGCTCACAATTCCAAACGCCAACGGCAGATGAACAACGACACTAGCATTACCATCGGAGTCCTATCATGAAAATGTTGCTACGCCTCCTCGGGGCATTTTGCGTTGCCACGATTTTGGCGCAATGTATAGTGCTGGGACTCTCGGCTTATCGTGGAAACTTAGATGGCGACACGATTCTGAGAGGCTTTGCACTCTTGAATGGAATTGATATCACAGGAAAACGGCTGGAAGAAGCAATCCGTAATGGTCGCGAAGCACCGATGCCTACCTACGACGATGTGACCAAAGAGCGTGCTCAAAAAAGTCTCAATTTGGATATGCGCGAACGATCCATAAAGCTTTCAAAAGAACAGGTGGATGCGAAACAGCAAGAAGTGCAGTTAGAGATTGTGAACTTCGACAGTCGTAAAGACGCCTTTTATGCCAAACTCGATGAAATGAGTAAGGGAATCGAGGATACAAGCCTGAAAGATGTAAGACGGACCCTGGAGTCCCTTCCGCCAGAACAATCTAAGGACCAACTGCTGAAGTTGATCAAAGATGGACAATTAACAGATGTTGTCGCAATAGTTAAAGGAATGCCTGCGGATAAATCGAAAAAGATCCTTGGAGAGTTTATAGAGCCCGAAGAATCGGAAAAGCTTTACGAGATTCTCAGGGAGCTGCGAAAAGGCGAACCGACCAAAAGTCTAATTGATAAGGCACGGGACGAAACCGGGTCCTAATTGAATTGACACTTGTTTAGTTTCTTCGCGCAGTGATGACCAAAACACATACTGTCCGGGGGGACGTTGGTATGGACGGGTCGGCAACTACGTCGTTGACGGAGCGAACGCGATTACAAATTTCGCGAGCCTTCGTCAACAAGACAAGTAAAGAAGCGAATGCTCAAAGCCCCCTGTTTGAGCAACTATTGAATCTATCATTCACTGTTCAGCCGCGGCCCGAAAAACAACCCCAGGTTGCGGATGCGCCGAGCCCAAAAAGCTCATCCACTGATCGCGATGATAATCATTCCAATAAAATGGAAGATGAAAAAGACGATGCTTCGCCAGCGGCGTCCTCGCCAGTAGCTCAAGTTGCCCCACTGATCGTCGACAATCCTCTAGCATTTAAATCCGATCAACCTCTTGCTGAACAAAAGACAGAGGACCTCCAGCTGAAGACTACGGATACGGTTTCTTCCAAGGTCACCGAACAACTATCCGCTCCACCAGTCAATTTGGATGCCAGCCAACAATTGCCATTTCGGGTGGATGAGCAAATAGTTGTTGCGAACACGCACGATACAGATACTGCAATCAGCACCGCGACAACTCCAACGAACTCCAACGTCTTGGGATCGAATACCGCTTCCCTCAATGCTTCCGAAGATACAAGCAACAAGAAAGTAGAAGTCGTAGCCCCAAAAACGGACGACGTTAGTGCAAACCTCTCTCAAGAAGTTTCCGAAGATAGCAAAAAAGAGCCTGACGCAAATACTGTAACAAAAGCCCAAGATACGCTTGCAGCCGTTAAGCCTCAATCAGCCAGTGCACATCGCGATGAAGGTGATGATCGTCGCGGTGATCGACGCGAAAAGTGGTTCGAACACAAAAACGCAGCTGTTGATGGAGCTGAACCGGACCGCGCCACTGCGTTCGAAGGCACCAACGCTGTTCAAGAAAATGCGGATCCAACGCAGGCACAACCAACCGATGCCTCACAATCATTGCCCCCCGCCGCGCCGACCGCGGGCGTTTGGCCAGTCGACTCTACAACCGCTCCGCCCATCGCTTTGCCAGTGACCGTCTCGCTGATCGTGCAAAGCGCTAGTCCATCGACTCCGAGCGTGACGGAACAACCTACATCGAGCCCCGGGACCGTCAGTTCGGTGACTTCTGCGCCGACACGTAACGTAGGAAATCAAACTGGTAAATCAAATTCAAATGAAACGGTGACGGAGCCAGGATTGTCGCAGCAGGAGCGGGTTCGCGTGATCCAGCGAATTGCGCGGAGCTTCAACCGTATCAGCACCGAGGGCGGATCGATCAGTTTAAGATTGCACCCGGAGCATTTGGGATCAGTCAGCGTGCAAGTCCGGCTGGAGGGCCGCTCGCTCTCGGCGCGATTGTCAACCGAGACCACCGCCGCCCGAGATGCGATAATGCAGGATCTACCCGCGCTTCGCCAACGATTAGCCGATCAAGGCTTTGATGTGACAAAGTTTCAAGTTGACGTTGCAGGTAATGGCGCTGATGCCTCGTTTGCGCAAACGGGTGGTCAATCGCAATTTGGCCAGTCGGAAGATCGATCCAGCAGCGGGCAAACCGACTACCGCCGAGTTTCAGCCATGCAAGAATCTCGAGCGGCGACAACACGACAAATCGTCCCAGGTACCACTCTCACTTGGCAATCCAATACGGGCATCGATTTGCAAGCGTAACGATCGTATTGACGCAGCCGACTTTAAACGAGTAACAATCCATCACGCTGCATTCTGTAGCGATGTTAGCCACCACGCAATTGGATATCTACTATGACGACCATTCCTGGCGCCCAAAACTCGAACTCATCCAGTGGATCGACGGGCAAGACGACAGGCACAAATGGTATAGCGGATGTCGATCTTAATCAATTCTTAGGTCTGCTTATCACCGAGTTGCAGAACCAGGATCCGATGAATCCGATGGACAACGCGGCGATGCTTAACCAAATCAGTCAGATTCGCCAAATTGGTTCAACAACCAAACTGACTGACACGCTGTCGTCGCTAGCGATCGGGCAGGAACTGTCGATGGCCAGCGGCCTTATTGGCAAGGAAATTTCGGCCTTGGACACCAATTCGAAAGACGTGACAGGAATTGTTGATCGCGTTGCAGTCCAGACAGACGCTAAAGACAAAAATAATAGAACAGTCCAGGTTCATATTGGAGACTCAATCGTCGATATCAAGAATATCCGGGAGATTGTTCAAACCGGAAGTTGACGCTAGCACAAAAGGCAGCTTGCTATGGGACTGGCATCCTCACTGAGTACAGC
>JANNNN010000365.1:0-8626 GCA_031398555.1 Planctomycetia bacterium
TTCTTGCTGCTCTTTTTCGAAGACCTGAAGAAGTCGCAACGCGTCAAGATGATGACCTATTACAACGTTGACAAAACAGCGTCGTGGTGCCTTGGAGCGACGGTTGGTGAATTGGTGCTCAATTCCTTCAACGCTTCGATCCAGGGTTATCACGCCTTATTTTATCTCTCAAGCCTTGGCCGCTGCGCAGCCCTGGTTTACTTGCTTTCGCATCGCCCCGTCGTGGTCGCCAAAGTCACGTCCATCGGACTTCGTGTGCTTGGTCTCCGTCCCAACGGCTCATCGCTAGAAGCACCCATTCTTGCGAGCATCCCGGAACCTGTCCCGGTTACTGAGGATAACCAAAGCACGTCTGGCGAAAGAGCTTCTGCCGCATAGTAGCCAAAGCAGTTTTTGAAAACTGCTTGACATTACGAAAAACCGCTGAAAGAGCACCCAGAGTAGGTAAAACTTAAGCGTCGTGCCAACCTGGTGGAAGCTTGATTTGGTTTGGTTGCGGATCTAACTGTTCATCTTCGTCGCTATGGTCTGCCTTAATGGCGTTTTCTTCAGAGAGCCAGCGACCGAGATCAATGAGCTGACAACGTTCACAGCAAAACGGCATGAACTTGGATTCAGAACTTGGTCGAACGGTTTGATCACAAGTCGGGCAACGCGGTAGGAAGGTTATTTCTGTCATGGTGCTTGAGTAAGTGAATTGGCGGGTTAGCGAAGTTGTTTTCGAACGCCTGATGTTGCAAGTGTGCAAGCGGCGACAAAAAATGCGATAGCCATGCCTGCCAGCACATCGCTGGGGTAATGCGCACCGCTTTCGATGCGCTGCACACTAGCCAACATAGCCAACGTACCAAAGATCCACCAGCCTCGCAAAAAGACTAAACTGAGACCGATCGCGAGTCCCCACGCGGTGGCAGCGTGGCCTGAGGGAAAGCTGCGTTGGCGCGCATCCCAGAAACTGCGTTCGGCAGCATCAGCAGAATTGGTGCTGGATACATTGTGTCCGATGACTTGCAAGCCTGCGGCGTGGGGACGAACACGGACCACCGTGGCTTTCAAAATATTAGCCGTCACGCCGCTGAGTGCCGTAATAAGGATGGCAATGTACACCGCCCGACGTCGATCAACAGCGACAACGGAAACCGCCAGCAGAATAAATACGACTCCCACACCATGTGCAAAGGCTTCGCTAAGTGAGATCGCTTTCTGTAGATCGCCGGGGAGCTTGAGCTGACGCAAGAAAGTCGAAAAGGGTTGATCGAACTGCATAGCTATGGGGCAGACGCCGCCGACCGCAACCGCGGCGAGCAGGTAGGCGGTTGAGGGTCTCGCAAACCACCGGCTTGCGGACCGATCAGGGCCTTCAGTGGACGAGACCGTGCTATTTGGGGAGCTTGAAGGAGCGAGCATTTACTTAGGCCGTGGGGTAGTCATCCTGCTTGCCAGCGTATTCTACGCTGCAAAACGCTTGTTGCACCAACGCAAACTGCATAACAGCAAGCGGGAAGCTTACGCCACTTTAGCAATATTACGGCAACTCGGGAATGTGTTATCTTCTTAGACTTTGATAGCTATCCGGCTTTGTTCGAACCCGTGGCAGCGAGTTTAAAATTTTACGCGTGGAGAAGTGCATGCCAGGGAAATACCGTTGGGCTTCAGTGGGCGATGTGAATTCGTTCTTCGGATTAATGCTGGACAATATCGCTGGCCTGTTTCTACTCGTCAGTTTGATGAATCAGGTTTTTGCATTTCCCGTAGAGTTTGCGTTGCGGTACATGGTTCCCGGAACAGCCATCGGTGTCCTGATCGGCGACTTGGCGTTCTTTCTGTTGGCTCTGCAATTGGCAAAAAAGACCGGCAGCACGACGGTGACTGCGATGCCTCTGGGTCTCGATACGCCTAGTACATTTGGGATGATTTTTTTTGTGCTGGGACCAGCCTATCAGCTTGCTTTAAAAAGTGGCATGGAAGTCAACGCGGCTGCGACCCACGCATGGCAGATTGGCATCTGCTGCATTTTTATTAGCGGTGTCTTCAAACTTGTCTGTTCGTTCGGCAGCGACTGGATCCGGCGGTCAATTCCTCGGGCCGGTCTGCTCGGCTCATTGGCGGCGATCGCGCTGGTGATCATCAGCTTTCTTCCGCTGCTTGAGATTCTGCATTATCCCTTGGTTGGTTTGATTGCGATGTCGATCATTTTGACGGCCCTTGTAGGCCGTGTTCCGTTGCCATTCAAGTTACCGGGTGCAGTTGGTGGTTTGGTGGTTGCCGGTGGCATCTATGGCATCATGCGTCTTACGGGATTGCTTGGGCCAAGCGAGGAACCTGCGTTTAATCCAGCCGCTGGCCTTTGGCCGAGAGAGTGGTTGCAAGCCCTCAGCTTCAGTTGGTGGTCAGCCATGGGCGAAACAGTGAAGTACATCCCAATTGTGATTCCTTTCGCAATCGCAACCATCGTGGGTGGCATCGACTGTGCTGAAAGTGCATCGGCGGTTGGCGATCACTATTCGACAGGCTCAGTGATCGGCATCGAAGCCATCGCTACGCTCCTGGCTAGTTTCTGCGGTGCAGTGATTCAGACGACGCCGTACATCGGCCATCCAGCTTATAAAGCGATGGGTGGACGAGCCGCGTTTACTTTAGCAACCGCCATCGCATTCGGCTTACTGGGAACAACGGGGCTATTTGGTTACTTTTATCTGCTGGTTCCCAAGGCGACCGTATATCCGATTTTGATGTTTGTGGGGTTGGAAATTTCAGCGCAGAGTTTTCTTGCAACGCCGCGCAGACACTATCCGGCGGTCGCGATGGCATGTGTGCCCGCACTCGCGTTTCTAGCAATGTTCTTTGTTGGGCCAGAAACAAAAATTACCCAGGCTATCATTACTACTGGCCTGCTCAAGAATGGTTTTATTTTGACGAGCGTGTTCTGGTCGTCGGCGCTGGCGATGGTTATCGATCGTCGCCTGAGCGCAGCGGCTGTGTTTTACTTCGCAGCGGCGATATGCACGCTGTTCGGAATCATTCATTCGCCGCTACCGAGCGCACCTTTGGTGGTTCCCATAGGCATCCCAGGAGTTCCTGAAACGCTCACTCTACCAGCCGAACATTTTGGGACCGTCATGAACTGGACGATGGGCTATTTCATTGTCGGCTGTTTAATGTTGCTGTGGGATTACTATTTGAAAGTCACCAACCAATCTGCGCCAGATCCGGATCACCTTCAGGATTGACACTAGTGAGAAATCCTCGCTTCCACCAAGGTGAACTCGGCGGCGAGTCTCCACCAAGGGAATCGCGATACCTAAACTTAGGAACGCCATTCGTTCCACCACCTTCAAGATTGAAATCTGCGATGACCACCCAGCTTGCAATTGTAAACGGTACAGTGATCCTCGAAGATGAATTGCTTGAAGACGCGCACGTTCTTTGCGAAGGTGACCGGATCGTACGCGTCGCTCGTGGTCAGCGAGTCCCCAAAGCCGCTGAAGTGATCGATGCTCGCGGCGGTTACATTTCGCCCGGTTTCGTAGACATTCACGTGCATGGAGGCAATGGTGCGGACTTCATGGATGGGACGGTGGCGGCGGTACAGACCGCTTGCTTGGCTCATGCAAAACGCGGTACCACAACGATCTTTCCGACGACGACGACGGGATCGCACGAGCAGATACTGGCGATGATTGACGCTTGCCGCCTAGCCCGCCAGCAGGGCGTCGCCATCAATTTGGCGGGAGTCCATTTGTATGGACCGTACTTTGCCGAAGATAAAGTTGGTTGCCATTCGAAGTCTGGCAGACGCGAGCCACTGGCCGATGAGTTCAATCAATACTTCGCAACTGGCTTAATCAAAATCGCCACCTGCGCAGCCGAGTTGCCAGGCGCGGCAGCGTTTTACAAGGCGGCAAAACGTCGTCGCTGCTTGATAACTTGCGGCCATTCAAACGCCAGCTTTACCGAAATGCAACATGCCTTCAAAGCGGGCATGCGGCATGTCGATCATTTTTGGTGCGCGATGAGTTCTGTACCGTCGCTGCGTCAGAGGTTCGGTGTGCCAATGCAAGCGAGCATGGCAGAGTTTGTCTTGATGCAGACCGAGATGAGCACCGAAGTGATCGCCGACGGATTTCATTTAGCTCCTGAGTTGCTCGAGTTCGCTTATCGCATGATTGGCTCGCAGAGGTTGTGCTTAGTGACCGATTGCAATCGAGCCCTAGATTTGCCGCCTGGCAAATACTGCTTTGGCAGCAACTCCGATGGTAGTTGCTTTGAAAGCGACGGCAAGGTAGGTTGGGCGCCGAACGGCAGTTTAGCAAGTTCGATTGTCGGCATGGATCACATGGTCCAGCACATGAAGAAAGCCACTTCAGCCACGCTGCCAGAGGTGGTTCGAATGGCCAGCCTGACCCCTGCGGAGCGAGTTGGTATCGACCATGAAACGGGCAGTATCGCACCACGCAAACGCGCCGATCTAGTTTTGTTAAGTCGGCGTTTGCAAGTTGAAAAAGTGATCGTGGCAGGAGTTGCCATTTAACTGGATCGACGTTTGTCCCAGGCTGGAAGCCAAGTTGTGAGTTGGCTGTGGGGTAGGGTTGACGACTAGACTTTCGATTTCTGTCGTACCGCTTGCGGTATGAAGCATCATGCCAGGTTTAAGATCGCGTGACTTGACCCAGCCACGTCCACTTACCCACCATAGATGACCTCAGTCGGGCCAGCGTGTGGGCTGGGATTTTTGAATTGTCGCTTTCTAGCGGAGAATGAAGTCACGCATAGCGTGTGTGTCCGTTCACTTGTAGCTGGTTTCGTGAGAAACCGGATGGGTTGGATTAGCTGACTATTTCGTCCGGATTCTAACGAAACTAGCTAGTGGGCGCGTTCTGGCAACTCTGACATCGTCTAAGCCTTTCGTTGCGTAAGGCAGTCGAGTAATATGAGCATCCTCCAAATCCTCTCTGGCATCGGTGATCATCCCAGTGGCAATCGCAATTCGCAGCTATCGAAATACCGATACGGCTTCCATCTGCAAAGTTTGGAACGCTCATCATGCTGGGCATGATGTGGGTCCAATTACTTCGATGCACTTTGAGTTAGCGGCGCTCGCAAAACCTTACTTTGTAGCTGAAGATTTATTAGTGGCATTAGAAGGTGAGGTAGTGCGAGGTTTTCTGCATCTTTCCAATGCGAGCACTGATGATTTGACGGAGACAGACAGCAAGCGCGGAGTTTTGTCTGCTTTGTGTGTCATGCCCAGCGAAAACGAAGACGAAATTGCTGCTGCGTTGTTGTTGCAGGCAGATCAAATGCTCGCCCAATCGGGCGTTACCTCGTGTGCCACTCGTCCGATGCCCCCGGATTGCCCGTTCTACTTGGGCTTGGGTGCAGGGGATTCCATGATGGGAATCACGACCGCCGACCAACGAACTTATAGTTGGTTAGTGGACGCCGATTGGGTGCCACGTCAAGCGACAAGTGGGTGGGAATTGTTTCTTGATAATTTCCAACCCCCGGTAGATCGTTTGCAAATTCAAATTCGTCGTACTGCCCACGTCGATCGTATGCTGGACGAGCCGCTGCTACCATGGCGCCAAGCTTGCTTGCTTGGGCATGCAGAACCTACTGGATTTCAACTAACTCTTCGGGCTGAAGGGACAGTGGCTCAGGAATTGTTAGTCTGGAGCGTTGGTCAAGAACTGATGACGACGCCTGAGTCGATCGTTTGGTTATGGCCCATAGAAGTCGTTGAATCAACTCAAATTGCTGACCAGCTGGTTTTTTTGCTGTCAGAATCGTTTCGCCAAATGGCCGAAGACCGCGTAGAAGTCGTTCGAACTTGCTCGGATTCTGCAAAAACTCTGGTAACGTCAGTCCTAACGCGTCTCGGATTTCGTAACGCAATAAGTGGCGTGGTTCTTGAGAAGCTTTACAAATAGCGCCCCTGGCGGACGCTGCCAGCGTCCGTGTTAAATGCACTGACGCTAGCAGCGTCAGCCCCAGCATCCTAAGCTTTGATTTGGCCACCGACTAAATGAATAATGCTATCGCACTGTTTGGCAATCGATTCATCATGCGTCACCATCACAATGGTTAAACCCTGCTCGCGATTCAGTTCCATGAGTAGCTTTAGAATCTGAAGTCCGGTGTCGTGATCCAAGTTCCCGGTTGGTTCGTCGGCAAGTAGCAACTCCGGACCGATAACCAGTGCGCGAGCGATCGCGGCTCGCTGCATCTCACCACCCGATAGTTCACGCGGTTTGTGCGCGAGCCGATGGTCGAGACCTACTCGGGTAAGCAGTTCGATGGCGCGTTGCTTGTTCGCCGAACGATTGCGCCAGTAATTAAAAAAGCCCTGCTGAATCATCATCGGCATCAGCACGTTTTGAAATGCCGAGAGCTCCGGCAACAAGTGATAGAATTGAAAGATCATTCCCAGTTTTGCATTACGAAAGTGATCTCGTTTGGTGCGTGACAAGTTGTCGATGCGTCCGCCATCGAAATAAATCTCACCTTGGTCGGGCGCGTCCAACGTCCCCAGCATGTGCAACAACGTGCTTTTGCCCGAGCCGCTGTGACCGAGAATGGCCGTTACGTTACCACTAATGGCTTGAAAGTCACAGCCTTTGAGGACGGGTACAACGTGACGCCCTTTGCGATAGCTTTTGAAGAGCTGCCGCGCTTCAAGCACATAGGGACTGGCGATCTTCAGGGTTGCCGGTTGGTCAGCCTCGCTCGCACTGCCTGCGACCGGCATCCGACGTTTCGGTTGTACGCGAGGTGTCACTTTGCCTGCGACATTGTTTTTAATAACGCTACTCATAACGCAAAGCCTCCACTGGATGCATCCGGGCGGCCCGAATAGCTGGTAGTACGCTGGCAAACACCGCGATCATGATTGCACCAACAATCACCCAACCGACTGTCCAGGGGTTGATGAGTGTTGGGATATGATCAAAGTAATAGACGGTTGGATCAAAAACCTCTTGGCCTGATATGGACTCAAGCACATCGGCGATCTGATTGATATTGGCGACGAATAATAGGCCCGCAACACCACCGGCTCCCGCGCCGACTGCGCCTAGTAGAACGCCGTAACCGAGGAAAATCGAAGCCACGCCAGTTCCAGAAGCGCCTAGCGACTTGAGAATGCCAATGTCTTTCGTCTTCTCAACAACGATCATGAAAAACGTTGCCAGAATCCCAAAGCCTGCGACAGCAATAATCAGGAACAACAAGATGTTTAGAATGGTTGTTTCCATTTGCACAGCGGCTAGCAACGCACCTTGAAGATCGCGCCAAGTGTTGACTTGTACCATCATCTCCAGCGGAAACTGAGCTCTCAGTGCATCGCGGGCAGCGTTGAGGTCAGCACCTTCACGAAGTTTCAATTGAATTGAGTTGACTGCGGATTCACCGTTAATCGGATTGACCATGCCGCGATATTTTTGCAGTTTATCTAGCGGTACGAAGGCAAATGTCGCGTCGTACTCACTCATCTGACTTTCATAGAAATCAACGACGGTGAATTTTTCATTGATCGCTCGCGGTGTATTACCGGCGGATGGAAAGGTAACTTGGACATCGTCGCCGGGCTGCACGTAGTAGTAGTCAGTGACTTTACCAGCCATGTCGCGGTATCGAGTAGTCCCGATGCTGATGCCGAGCACAATCCCATCATGTTGACTGACTGCTGGATTGAAGACTTCGGCTTGCTCTTCAGCCGAGAGCACTGCATCGAAACGTGGACCAGTCGAACTGTTGGATCCTGCATTTGAGCTGCCCTCGTGTGCCGCAAACTCCGGTGGAGGGGATGGTAGCAGCGAGCCAAGTGCGGCACCGTCAGGCACAAGTGCTTCCGGTTGCGGCGACTGAGATTGTTTGATCTGCTCGCGCAGAAATTCATTCCGTTTTTTAACTTCGTCGACTTCTTTTTCAATGTTCATCAGCGCTTGTTGGGTTGCAGCAGCGCGACGGCGATGCTTCCAACCTGACTCTGGAAAACCTTCGCGGTCACCGGCGTAGCCTGCCTCATGCAAAGCAAATGTGAGCGATTTTTTGTTTTCAGAATGGAGGAGGTATTTGCTGAAGTCGCTGACCGATGCGTAGCTAGCAGTATCGATCCCGATCAAATTGATTTGGCGTGTTATCGTTTCACCGCGATGGGTAATGTTGACCATCGCTGGAACATGCACAACAGTCGTCATTCCGACTAAATCGTCGCCCAGCACTTCGCGGATTTTCTTTTGGAAATTTTTGTAATTCTCCAAACCGGATGAACTATGGCTTTCGACGATGACATCCGAAAGAATGCCATGCATGCGGCCTTGCATTTCAGTCGTAAAACCGTTCATGACCGCATTGACGATAATCATCGTTGCCACGCCGAGTGTAACGCTTACTACGGAAGCCAGGGCGATGTAGCGGGTGCGTAGATAACGCCAACAAAGTAGCCATCGATACATGCAGCCATCCTTAGCAATTGGGCTCGGCCAAATAACTCGAAGTGAGACATCCTGCTCATTTCGGGGTCCGTGCGCTAGGGCACGCGGGTTCGTCGTAGAGTCTAGCGAGATTGACTCGCCAAGAAAACGGCAATTTGGACGCGTTTATTGAATTGCTAGCCCAACTTCGG
>JANNNN010000370.1:0-1393 GCA_031398555.1 Planctomycetia bacterium
TACTCCATCCGCGTAACGGTTGGCAAGTTGCTTCGAGCCGGTAGCTGACGAATTCTTGCAACTGACCCTACTGTGGAAATTCCGCAGCAGAGGTCCCGCCGAAGACCTTCGCAGCTACCGGCTTGCTTTCCGCTTACGAACCCTCAGATGAAGCTCGGCAACGACTTCGGTGCATTTTATGGTGCAAGTAAGCCGCTGCGCGGCAGTTTGAGTTGCGTTCCATTTGTTACGTAACTAATGTGACGGGTCTGCTCACGACTGTAAACCTGTGGCTTTTTTGCTCCCTATTTTCGACAACGAGGCTCAAGCAACCGTGTGAACGGTGGTCGTGTTTCTAGCTTGGGACCACAGGAAACTGTCCTACCGGTGCGCGCCTCTACCACTCTAATTGTGCTAAAACTGTGGAAAATTGCACGTACTGCCGACCCTCCTAGCTAATTGGAAAAGCAATCCCCTTAAAGGCGAATAGTGTGCCAAACAGATTTCAAACATTCCAGTGGCCCACTAACGACACTCCTAAGCCTATCTAAGCGAGCATGGCTCATTCTCGCAACTGCTTCGCTCCAAGCAACCCAAACTGCCGCGGGGCTTCATGAACGGAGGCTTAAATGTTGGCTGACAATCATCACGCCAAAGTCTCTCCCTTAGCCAGCCTCACTCCCGCTCCAACCTCGATTGCTTAGCGACGCAACATCTAAGCCTTAATGGGTTCGTCCACGGTCTGCGTTTTATCGGTTTCGGTTGGTGTTGGCACGCTCAGCGCGGCAATGCAAGATCGGCGAAAACCAACGTATCCGACCCCGATGGTCAGTAGACAGTATACCGCAATCGCAATTGGGCTCGCACCATGTTCGAGCAATTTTGGGGTATCGAGGTAGCGGTCACCAGAAAACCAAGCAGTCGCAATGTATGCGCCATTAGCAAGTACGCAAAAGTTCGCAATGAACCACATCCAGTCGCGTTGAATAATCAGCGCGACGGCCACAGGAGCAAACACACCAATAATCAGGCCAGCCCAAAGCGTCACCAATGGAAACGGATCTGGTTCGAATATGCTGTAGGGAAGGTGCCAAGGCCACAAGTCTGCGGATTTCAGCGAACCACCGCAGCATTTTCCGCCAATTATGTGTCCCATCTCGTGAGTAAACGTCATGACGACCCATGACGCAACGAGTAGAAGCACGAATCGGGTTACGCGGACTGCCAACAGTTAGGTCCCCATTATCCGCGAGTTGATTGAGTGGACGAACCGCCGAAATCACCGCAGCCGCCGAGTGTGAGTTGGTTAGAAAGCGTGACATGACCGGCGGCTTCGGTGCATTTCATGGTTCCTGGTTTTTGAACCGGCACTGAAGCTTGAATTATAGCCGACCGCGTAAATGTTCCGCAAATC
>JANNNN010000053.1:0-10057 GCA_031398555.1 Planctomycetia bacterium
TGCATTTTTGGGTTGGACTCAAGCATTGGTTTGGTCCTATCAGCCGGAACGCGTTAGAGAGCGTCCCGCTTAAAAACCTCGGGAAAACGCGATTTTTCAAGCGACTGATCAGCCGGAAGGCGTTAGCCTCCGGTTGGAGACCTAACCGGAGGCTAACGCCTTCCGGCTGATAAGACTAAACTAACGTAACGACCATAATCGTAAGCGGGACGCTCTCGTTAGCCTCCGGTTGAAGACCTAACCGGAGGCTAACGCCGGCTAACGCCTTCCGGCTGATAGGACCAAGCCGCCAACCGTCTGCCCTTTTACTTCTTGCCTTCACGGACGGCATTGAAATACTCGCGAGTGTGATCGCGCTGCGACTTTGGAAGCGGCGAATCGTCCAGTGCATCTGCGTCCTCAGATAGCGAAGTCAGCACTGCTTCTTGGACTTCGATTTGTGACGTTCCTTTGCGATTTTCGCCACCAACTTGTCCACCGTAAACTGTTTCGCCCTTCTTCATCTTGTCACGAATACGAGAGTCAAACGTATCTACATCCGTTTCCTCCTCAGGTCGATCGCCCTGGCCTTTGCCTTCTCCTAGTCCACTTCCCGGAATTTTCCCCATCTTGCCCATTGAACCCATGCACTTGCTGCATCCGTCGCCATTGCATTGACTGCAGGTCATCTGAGATTTGGATTGAGACAAGCTGTCCATGAGTTCATCTAGGTCCTTCAGCTCTGAGTCTTGCTGATTCATTTTTTGAAGTTGCGAAGCCATCTTGCCAAGCTGATCTTTGGCCGACTGCATGTCACCTTCCTTCATGGACTTTTGGGCTTTAGAAAGTGCGTCAGCCATTTGCTGCATCTGGGCCATTTGAGCATCTTGTGCTTGGGCTTGCTCAAGTTTGCGTTGCAGTTGCGCGGCCTTCTGCATGTCACCAGCGGCCTCAGCCTTTTTCATTTGTTCTTTCAGCGCTTGCTTATTTTGCTCGTGCGATTGAGCGGCTTCAGCCATCGCCTGTTCGATTTTTTCAAGTTGCTTCTGAAGTTGCTGCATCTCAGAGGCGCTCATTTCGCCCGCTTCCATCTTCTTGAGCATCTGCTCCAGCGATTCTTCGGCTTTGTCAAAGTCCCCCTTCTTCAAGGCTTCGGCGAGCTTTTCTGCGGGCCCGGATTCGAATTTTTCTAAGTTCTGAAGGTTACGCTTCAGGTTCTCCGCGCTGCCCATTTCATTGCGACGCTCTTCGAGTTGCTCTTTGATATCGTTCAGCTTGGCAAGCGACTGCTTAGTATCAAGCTTGTTGTCCTTTTGAATCTTCGCTAACTCGCCTTCGAGTTTCTTGAAGAAGTCGATTTCAATATCCGACAAACCGTCTTTTTCAGCTTGTTCACGCTTCTTTTTGATTTGATCCAACAACGGCTTGGTGGAACTCTTAATTTGTTTGATAGTTGTCTTGGAATCTTTGCCGGCAACTTCTTCTGGAGCCAAGCGGTTGGGAGCAAACCACAGCGCTGTTCCAATCACGGCAGGAATGAGCGGCAATATCAAGCTACGTCGCAGGCCCCACTGGAACTTGTCGCGAACATCTAACTTTTCGGCCCGCTTTTGTGCATCAGCAGCTAGAGCTTGTCCCAAATCGGTTTCCGTGTCCTCTTTGGACATCACCAGCACACTTGAGAGACGTTCGCGAAGTCCAAAGCGGCGGTCGATCTCAACCGCCGCATCGGCCAGCGTTGGACGACCGACAAAAGTCAGAACCGAATTGATGATTATGGCCAGAACGGCACATCCACCTGCCCAGCTTGCAAACCAAACCAGATTATCGACGGGCAGGTACATCACTTTTGGCAGAACGATTGCAATGAGCGCTAGCAAAAGACCAAATGATAAAGTCCAAGGCAGATATGCAAAAAATCGTTCCGTTACAAGCCGACGCCTGGCAATTCGAGATTGCTTGCGAATCTGGTCCATAGGTTCAACCCTCTACGAAAAGTTGCTTGCGGATAAATGCCGTTCCCCCATGCTACACCAACAGTATATAGGGCTGAACAAAGGGGGTGCAAATCAACAATCCAGTATTTTTGAAATTTTTCTGATGAAATTTAGAAAGGATGCCGTAGCTTGGGACCATTTGTCCCGAGCGAATGTATTTCCGCAGCCAACTGGACGTACACGAGACCGAAAAAAGATCGGACGGGACAAATGGTCCCAACCTATTTACGGCGCTTCTTGTCTTTATCCTTATCCTTGCGACTGTCGCGCTGAGTAGCCGAGCGCACGGCAGGCTTGTCCAACATGGCTCGTAGCTCATCCAGGCGAGTCTTCATCGCCGACTTTTCCGGTATCGGCTCAGGAGCTTGACGATTTTTCTTTTTCCCGTTCCTGTCAGCTTCGCCGTTGGTAGTCGGCTTGGTCTCAACGACTGTAGTGTCAACCAGCTTGGATGGCGGAGTGAATCGTTTTACCAGTTTGCGCTCTACCAGTGACCAGATACTGGATGTGATGAAGTAAATGCATAGCCCGCTAGGTACTTTGAAGAACAAGACCCCCATAAAGATTGTCATAATCTGCATCATGTTTTGCGTCATCTGAGTCTGTTCATCGGTCGCTTTCGGCATCAGGATCTTTTGTTGCAATAAAAACAAGGACACCGTGATCAGCGGCAGAATGTTGAAGTAGGGTCCAAACCAACCCGTGCCACGCCCGGCGATGAAATCCGGCATCCAACTACCCCAGTGCATTAACATGTCGGGGCTCGCGAGATTCGAGCACCATTCAAGTCCTGCTGGCAGCAGCGGTTCTTGCCGCAATGAAATATCGACACTCAGACAGCGATATAATCCGAGGAAGATCGGCAGTTGAATGAACATTGGCAAACAACCAGCCAGCGGCTGGAAGTTGTGTTTCTTATACAACTCCTGCATCGCCTTGCCGCGCTTTTCCATGTTGTCTTTGTAAAGCTCGTTAATCTTCTTCAGTTCAGGTTGCATTTCTTGCATGCGTTGCGCACTCATCGCCGCTTTGCGACCAAGCGGGAACATCGCCCCGCGGACCATCACTGTCAGCATAATGATGGCGATACCGTAGTTGCGGACGATTGCGTAAAAGAAATGTAGGATCCAAGACAGCGGTTTTGCAACCCACGGGAACCAACCGTATTCAATCGCTCGATCCAAACCATGAAGCTGAAGTAGAGCCGGATCCTTTGGACCAATAAAGACCTCGTAGCGTTGGGAAATCTCTGCGCCGGCATCCACCTTCTGCTCGGTGGTATCAAACCAAAACGAAGTATTGGCTCCTTGAACCTGTGACTTGTTGAGCGCATTGACGTCGGCAATCACCGACGAAGCGGCTTGGCGTAAGTTGGTCAGTGATTGCGGACTGGATGCATGCGGCAGTATTGATGCGCAAAAGTACTGTGCGTCCAAACCAATGTATTTCAGTGTCCGCATGTCCAGCGGTTCACCTTCCGAAAGGACCAATTTATCGGGCATTTTCGGGTATTTTTTGGCGTTGTCGACCAACTCGCGAGTCGTTCGAATGTCATGGCCCGACTGAACCGTATTGAAGATCACATCGCGTTGACCAGCGCCCGAAAACATATGGGGACTGATTTTTACCGAGTACCACCAGCCCTCAAGAGTCAGCCCGTTGAGTCCCTGTTGGCGGAAGGATACCTCGATCGGTTGATCATTGCGATTGACAATGAGTGTTTCCAAGTCGAGTGTGTAACCGTCTTGTCCTGCGCTGTTCGGCAGCAAGCGATAGCGTTTCACTAAGTCGATCTTACTAGGTCGGCCGGTGTTCGCTAAATAACTATCAAGCGGCATTCGGAATTCGAATCCCTCGCCATTCTCGACTTCCAACGGTTCAACGGCCCAGTCGGCATAAAGCGTTTGACGAATCGCTGGCAGTACGTCATTTCCAGGTTGAATGTTTGTTTTGTTCAAAGACCCGAGCGTTGTCATTAAACTCGGACGCTCTTTGTTACCAGCTATGAAATCAGTCGCAAACTCTTCAGTTCGCAATACATCCAAAGGAGCTTCCACTGTCTTTGTCGTAAACTTCAGCGTCTGCAGACTTCCATCTACTTGTCGCTGAACAGTCAACTGCACCGAAGTTCCCGGCTTGATTGTCTGCAGCGCAGCTTGGGCACTTGTCGAAGACTCGACCGGCAGTTCGTCAATCGCGGTGAGCACATCGTTTTCCAAAATGCCGCCAGTAGCATCGGCTGAAGTAGCCAACGATGCAGGACTGCCATGCGGAACAGACATGATCCGGACGCCGCCGGAAACGGGTGCCAGAGCAAGATATCCCAAGTAGCTGCCCTCATGCTCGAGAGCTCGATACTTGAGTTTTCCGTTGGATTTCTGTTCCACCATTTCCGCGCGAATTAGACCCGCACCGCGCGAACTGAGCGTGACGAGCATATTGAATTTTTTTGCTGGGTCCATTGACCCAAGTGTAACCACTCTTCCAGGATTCAGCGGCGCCGTCGGTTGCGACTCGCTGATCTCTGCGACGGGTGCCACAGGGTCTGGTTTAGAACGAGGGTCGTCCTGCAGAAGGGGATCAGAATTGTCGACAACAGGAGCGTCCTCGGTCGATTTTTTCTGCGGGACCGGACGCTGCATGCTCATATAAAGAAAGAACAATGCGGAGGTCAGCATCAGCCAAGTTAGGAATCTACGTTGATCCACGCGATCTCTCTTTTCTTTGGAAAGTGAACTTTCCAGCACATGCGACAATATACGACGAAGGTAGCCCCGCGCCAAACAACTATACCTCTACCCAATGCAACTATTCTCAGCCTAAGCACGAATCTTGGCTAGTCCAACCCTAGTCCTGAGCTCAAAACACCAGATCTCAATCAGAAAACGGCTCAAAATCGATTGAATCCTATCAAAAGCAAGACTAGCCCCGCTTTTAACTAGTAGTCAAAACTCGCCGGGCGGTGCGACTCCATTTCTAAAGTTGACCCCAACAGCGCAAAAAGGTACTTACCTGAGTGTAGCCTAGGCTTCCAACCTGGGTTCTGCGCAGTCCCCACTGGTTTAGTCAGAAACCAGAAGCTTTCCACATTTATAAGTCAACCGGTTTCTCACGAATCCAGCCACCAATACAAGTACCACCAACCCGAGAAAAAGTGCCTCAACCCATCGCCAGTCCATCCCAGTCTCATTCAAAAGCCCAAAGCATAGAGCCACCGACTCGATCGCTTCGGACGTGCTTGCTCGCCGCGATGATGTTCGGCGTTGACGGTTTCCAAGGAGTTGCCGGCCAAGAACTCATCCAAGCGAGTCCCTCTTACAACCAATTCAATACGATTCACAGCGACAACGAAACGAAGCAGGTAGAGACCACAACACCACTTTCTGATGAATTGTCTAACGCCGACACCGGTTTAATTCCATCCCCTTCAAGCTACTCGTCGCAAGGCCTTCCGGGTTCCAACTACCCCTATCCATCCGTTCCACCGGTCGTGACCGTTTTGCCTCCGTTCGATCCAGCTGCAATTATCTCTGGCGACGATCAAAATATCAAAATGCTCGAACCCGAGCAGCTACTGCCAACGAAACTTGACCTCTACGATCTATCGCTTGCGCGTTATACATCCTATCGCTACAATGAGGATGCGATCAGTTATATGCCCGGTGATGGCAATCAGTTCGGATGGCTGAGCTTTGAATCGCCCAACTATTTAAGTCGTGGAACTCCAAGGGGAGTTACCGCTAACATGAACATTCATCTGCTGTCCGGCCCAATCGTCGTTCCTCTGCCGCCTCGACTCTACGATTTTGAACTCGGCTATCAAGTTCGTAATTCGCTATCGAATCTCTTTAGTTACGAATGGTCGGCGATGGTGGGGATCTACAGCGACTTCGAAGATAGTGCTCGCGACGGAGTTCGTTTGCCTGCTCACGCAGTAGGTATGTTCCATCCTGGGCCTCGAGCCGACTGGGTGTTCGGCGTGGATTATTTGGGACGCGATGACATTCAGGTGCTGCCCGTAGCGGGTTTCGTCTGGCATGATCCGAATCGCCCAGAGCTTCGATATGAGATGATCTTTCCGCGACCGCGAATTGACTTAACACTATCTCCTCAGTCACGTGTCTACTGCAGTGGGCTGCTGGGCGGCGGAACTTGGGATATTGAGTTCCCGGACGACAGCAATCAGGTTATGACTTACCGCGACTACAAACTGGCATTCGGCATTGAACAATCGGACGCAGAGGGGCACTTGAACAGTTGGGAACTCGGTTGGGTCTTTGGTAGAAAACTCGAATTCCGCGATCGTCCGGACGACTATAGCTTTGGCGACGCGTTCGTCATCCGCTTCGTCACCCGCAAGTAAAAAAGAATTGCTTGCAACTGGTTTCGTGAGAAACCGGTCTTTTTTTGGGGAGGCACGACCAAATTGACGATGGTACTCAGGCCGGATTCTCAGGAACCCAACCACAGAACAACTTAGGTTCAACTTGCCGTCGGCTGTGAAACAGCAGCGGGCGCGTTGGCTTTGACCTTACCTATCCAGTTCGGCCGAACCACCCGAACCGCAATGCGATCGTCAACGTTGGGTCGAAATATGGTCAATAGTACCGGTGGCAGAAACCAAGCCATGTAAAGGCCACCACCATAGCCATGCCAAAACTGCGCAGCCAGCATCACGGCCGCACTACCACACATAAGCGTGCCAAGAGTCTTCCGAGCGGGCCAGAACGAGAACGATAGACTTAGGATGATGAAGGCAACCAGTACGGGCAATCGGAAAATCGCCGGAACGCCTGCCCCCCAAATTCCTTCCAGTCCCTCCATCGTGGGAAACCAGAGTCCATACATCTTCGTCATGTGAGCCAAGAATGCAGTTGCTCCGCCGAGCAGTAGAAGAGTTGACAACACACCTAAGCTGATACAAACACCACTCAAAAGTCGACCGAGTCCGCGATGCCAATAGAAACTGATCCACAGCGGTAGCAGGAAGAATGGGTAATAAACCAAGCCTGCTCCTCCACCCAACAACAAGCCAGCAAGCAGCGGCAACCGGTAACTCAAGATCGCCAATACCAACAGGGCAGCAGGTAAAGCATGCTGAACATTCCCGGTCATCTGGGCGGTATAGGGAAGCAACAGGTACATGGTCGCGGCCCCGATTCCGGTCTTAATGTTATCAAAGTGCCAATAGCCGACGCCAACAATTCCAAAAATGATCGCCAAGTTTGCCACGATCGCAACAATCCGCGCTAAGTTAGGTAGCCAGGGATTGGTTAACGGCGGTAGTTCCCACGCGGCCAAATCCGGTGCGGGTGTCGTCGGCAACTCTGGCAGCATGTTCAACAGTGCATAACCAGGCCCGAGTTGCGGTCCATGCTCAGACTGAATGCGTGGATCGCTAGTAATAACATTTGCCAACAAGAAAATTAATAGTGAGACACCCAGAAAGCAGAGTCCACCGATCGACAAATTGGGTTCGAGCAGGGGGCGACGGACAATGGCCGGATCAATCAACATTCGAATCGCGAGCAGCCCACAAGCAGTCAACAAAAACGTAAAACCGTAGAACTCCAATGTTTCACTAGTCCAATCCTCCGCAGCCGGCACGATTTGTTCTTCGCTGGGAGAAATCGCTTTCCCGTCAGCATTCAGCGGGGCGCTAAGCAGCGGACCTTTATTTAGTTGCGTATCGTCCTGCAACTGAACGCGAACGAGCTTGCCCGTTGACACCGGACGAATTTCGCCTTCGCTCATACGCCGGCCTTCGTAAACCATCATCAGTCCAGGCGCTAGCAAAACTAACAGAATAAGGTCGAGGTTACGAAGACTCCAAAAACGATGAAATACGAAGTAAAGCCCGAAAAGCAGGAAAGACGACAGGAATACCCAAGTCGCCGGTTCAGGCCGCTGATAGTAAAGAAGTAGGTGGCTCATGGGCAAGCAACGATCATTAAGAATCGAATTCCGAGTTAAGCGGATACTGCCTTCGGTGAACCCGTAAGGATAAGTCTAACGCCGTTAAATGCAAGATCATTCTACCGCAGAGCGAATCGGATTGGTTTCCCCAAAGTATTAATCTGTAACACGTTGCGAACCTTTTCCATGTGAATTAAGAACTTCTCGTCCCGCCAATGCAAGCTCCTTCTCGTGATTGATGCAGGCGTACATGTACGCCCGCTCGGTACGGAATGGCAATTTTGGAGTCATTTGGTACCTGCTAAGGATGCTTGGTTTCCCAGTGCCTGCCCCCGAGGTTCAGCCGAGCAACTGCGATTCGCGAAAATCGAACAAAATTCTTCGAGGAAAATCGGTGACTAACGCGCAGAACCGACTAATCTGGGATTTCGGGCTCAATATAAGAGCTGTTTCGATCAAGGGAACTATAGTGAGTTTAACGATGTTGCTAAAGCGTTTGGGGCTGTGGAGTTTGTTGGCACTGGTAGGAGTAAGTGCCGTTTCCAAGGGACAAGAGGCGATCGCTGAAGCAAAAGTAGCCACAGTTGAAGCGAGCAAAGCGAAGGCAATGCGGCCGTTGACCGTCGCCACTGAGTTAGTCGGCGAAACGAAAATAACTGGCACTCTAGTAGATTCGACCGCGCTGCAAATGAAAACATCGTTCGGTGAAGCCCAGATTCCGTTAAGCGAAATCGCTGGAGTCCGATTCGCAGCCGGCGATGAAACGTCGACCACCGTCGTGATGCTAAACGGCGACTCAATCACCGGCGCAACTGAAACAAAATTTCTAACCGTCGAAACGGAGTGGGGCACCGCCAAGATCAACGGTTCAAGCCTTGTCTCAATGCTCTTCGTCCCTGGCCTTCAGTGGGAAAGCGCAAATGGATTGAATGGCAAGCGTTGGTCACTCGTCGAAACCAAACCGACTTCCAGCTTGCCCAAACCCAATCTTTCCCAAGGCACCCCTGGTTTAGCCCCATTTAGCAGCAGCCCAATAGGCGGAAGTGCGATCAACAGTATTAACGTCGGTCGTTAAACCCATTTGTATTGAAAGCGATTCTCGCAGTAATTGAGTGGTCGCCGCAACCGGCAACTTCATGCAAAGAATTGTTTCTGGTTCGCGAACCTGGGACCGCTGGGTGGCGTATCGTCGATCGCGTTGACATTCCGCACTTCAATTCGGGTGTTGGACAGTCGTGAGAATATTCGAAGGCCCAGTCCTGGCAACAACCAATCGATGTGAAGCGGCCACACGATCCGCTCGATGGGTTCCGGATTAGCTCGTTTGTCCCTACAATCGGGCAACGCTTTAGGCGGAGTTTTCGTGGCGATCGACCCGTTTTTTTGAGTAGATGATTTATGAAAGTCCTGATAATCGGCAACGGCGGTCGCGAACACGCGTTGGCTTGGAAGATCAAACAAAGTCCACGCGTGACCGACGTCTTCGTCGCTCCTGGAAACGCCGGGACCGCTCGCGACGCAATTAACGTTCCGATTCAAGCCGAGGATATCGCTGGACTGATCAAATTTGCAAAAGCCGAAAAGATCGGTTTGACCGTCGTCGGCCCCGAGGCTCCACTGGCACTCGGTGTCGTGGATGCATTTGAGTCTGAGAAGCTGCGTATATTTGGACCTTCACAGGCCGCTTCACAACTAGAATCAAGCAAGGCGTTTTGCAAAAACCTACTTCGCCAAGCCGACGTGCCGACCGCCGATTTTCAAGTTTTCCGCGATCCAGATGACGCCATGCGCTTCATCAAAGGTCGCTTCCCCGGCGAACGCGATCGCTGCCCAGTTGTCGTCAAAGCCGATGGACTAGCCGCTGGGAAAGGTGTTATCGTTTGTAAACGTCGCGACGACGCACTTGACGCCATCGATCGAATCTCTCGCCGTCGCGAATTCGGCAAAGCGGGTTCCCAGATGATCATCGAAGAGCGACTGGAAGGCCCCGAAGCAAGTGTGCTTGCGATCACGGATGGAAGAACCATTCTGCCATTGCCTCCCGCTCAAGATCACAAGCCGGCCTTCGACGGAGACGCTGGACCCAATACAGGCGGTATGGGCGCCTACTGCCCAACTCCAGTCGTTGACGACGCGCTGATGGCTTGGATCGAAGAGCATGTGCT
>JANNNN010000480.1:0-2002 GCA_031398555.1 Planctomycetia bacterium
CTCCGTACTGCTCGTTGGTAAGGTTGAAGCTTTTCTGTACCCGAACGGCCAAATTCGACAGCGTCTGTCGGTCCATATAATTGATCATCGTGGCTAGCAACAGCAGGCCGCTGACCCACCAATGCCAGTATTTACCGTGCAAATTCGGGCCGACAGAGCCTCTTGGCGCCTGTTCCGTCAGACTCGGATCATATGGATTTAACCGGCTCATTGAATCGCCTTGGAAGGGGTTTATCTCCTGCGCCGCAACAGCTTATCACGCTTTGAGGCCGATAGTAAAATCTTCAAGTAAAATACGAAGCCCTCAATCTGGCGTGAACAACTCAAAAACGTGTTCGTTAGGGCTCGACGGCAGGTTTCAAACGCTGTAAACTCTCGAGTTCCAAATTTTCGCAATTAACACCATATTCGACCAGACCTAACTATGTACGCGATCTTCGTTGACGGCGGCCGCCAATATAAAGTTGAACCCGGACAAAGACTCGATATCGACTATCGTGACGGCTCCGAATCGGGTGATACTCTGGAATTCTCGCAAGTTCTCGCTATCGGCGGCGAAGCAGGTCTGAAACTGGGTACACCAGCGGTCAGCGGTGCGAAAGTCACTGCAAAAGTAATCGGCATGGAAAAGGGCGAAAAACTGTACATTCAAAAGTTCCGACGACGCAAAAACTCGAAACGTCGTACCGGTCATCGCCAAAAATACACGCGCGTTGAAATCTCCGAAATCGCTGGCGGCTAAACGCTGGTGTTTTGGGATCTTAAGAAAAAAGACTGAAAGCTGCCTTCGGGGCGGCTTTTTTCGTAGCGATTGGCCCCGAAATATTTTGGCCGCGACCCAAAATTGTGCTAAGCTTGAAGATCCGCCTCAAAGCGCCAGGAGCACTTCGCAGCGCCCTCAGTTTCGCATCACGCTTCAACCTGTACTGGCAACGAAATGAGCGATGCAGCTACATGGACTGAAACCAACGCCACGCAACTTACTCAAGCACGCCGGCGTGGGCGATTAGCGGACGTTGTGTTTTGGCAAGTCGCACTTGTGTCCTGTGCCGCATATTTCTCCCAAACCTTGATTTTCGACGAAGCCAATTGGTACAAGATCGATCTTTGGGATGCGTTTACCTGGGGCCTGGTCGTTACTCAAGTATTCGGACTGGCAATTTACGTTTCTCGCAATCGGATTCAAACGGTCAAGAGTTCCCTTAAGATCTTTCAAGCCATCGGTGGACTCTCCGCCGGCCTCACTGTGGCTGCCATCACGTTTTTGATTGCCGACGCGCTGCGACACAATCGCGATGTATTGCCCCTCCTGGGAATCGCTCCCGGCTACTGCGTCGCAGTATTTGTTTTTCTCGTTTCTATGTTTCTTCAGTTGCGATTAGCGATCATTTGCCTGCAAGCTCTTCGACCGCTGTTCGGACGTAACCGATCGGCCGAACTTACTCAAGACGAATCGATAGCCCACGAATTAACGGACAGTAACACAGAATCGAATGAAAAATATTCTATCGCAGACATCTTTGCTTTTACCGGACTAGCTGCCGTTTCCATTACAGCCTATCGATTGGTTTTGAGTATGGTTACCGATCGCGACTCACTACGATTCTTAACAATATTTTACGCCGCTTCGATCACAGCTTTTTGCGTTTATGGGCTGATGCAATGGCGTTGTGGGAGATGGTCGAAACTGCTGTTCATTACCGCAGTTGTTGTTGCCATCGGCTACACGGAGTTTAATGTTGCGACGCAACTCCGCAGTCCGCTACTGCGTTTCGGTTTGATCGGCATCGTACTTTGCAACTGCTTCATTGCTATTGCAACTACAATGCAATTCTGGCTTTTAGATAGGCTTGTTGCTAGAACAACTTCGTAGCTGGTTCCGTAAGGAACCGGACGAACCTGTACTCCGGCTAACGATTCCGGTTTCTAACGAAACCAGCTACAAATGTGCAAATTTTTCCGGTTTTCCAACGAAATCAGCGACAAATCTGCTTCGGCTTAT
>JANNNN010000509.1:0-2516 GCA_031398555.1 Planctomycetia bacterium
GCCAGAAGTCGGTAGCGGAATGCGTCAAGCATTTCGGATGCGGGGCGCGGAGCCGCGAACGCCCGAAGCCTTGACGGCTTCCGCTACACAGCATTCTTGCAAGAAAGTATCCCTGCAAGTGAAGCATAGTCAACAAGTCTACCAGGCGTAGACTAGCGCGACAGAAATTCGACCACGATGTTAGCGTTCACTGGCAAGCTTATATCGTTGGCGGTCGGCAAGCTGAGCACAGTCAGCTTCAGGCCTTCGGAATCCAAAGCCAGCCAATCGAGTGGTTGTGGCGAGTTGTTGGCAATTACACCACGGTAAAGATTCTTCAGGTTTTCGCGACCCTTGACTTCCACCACATCGCCAGCTCGCAGCTGATAACTTGGCTTGGTGACTTTGATGCCGTTGACGCGGAAGTGACCGTGAACGATCCCTTGGCGAGACTGTGGACGAGTCTTAGTGAAACCTGCACGGCGGACAACATTGTCCAGTCGGCGTTCGCACATGATCAACAGATCCGCACCGGTATTGCCCTTACCGCGCGAGGCCGAATCGAAGTAGCGACGCAGCTGGCGTTCGCCGAGACCGTAGTAATGCTTAATTTTTTGCTTTTCGGAGAGAGCGGTACCGTAGTTACTTGTGCGGCGACCGCGGGGGTGCATGCCAGGCGGTGTCTCGCGACGTTCCATAGCCCGGACTGCGCCGGCGCTTTCATAAACCATAACGCTCAAACGACGATTAACGCGGGCCTTTGGGCCAGTATAGTGTGCCATAACCTAACGAAACTCCAGCAAAAAACAGGTTCTACAGATGTCTCAGCTTCCCTTTCGTCGACCAGCGACGGGCTCAATCCCTAAACAACCGCTCCACTAGAACGGGTGGGTTGAGCCAATTTTCGGATGCGTTGAAGCCCGATAGTATCCCGAAAACCGCCCATTGTCACAAGGGCTAATGCGGGAAGAGGGTTCTTGGTTCTTGGTTCCTCGTTCTTGGTTCTTGGGGTTAGGGCAACGCTGTGAAGCATTTTGGATGAGGATATGTAGCTGGTTTCGTTAGAATCCGGGGCCTGGCAGAGACCACATCTTTGCAACCAGTTTCTAACGAAACCAGCTACCTAAAGGAATTCCTTGAGAGGTTGCATCTATCCTATGCGACTCGCCAATCGTAGAATTTAGCCCATGACTGACAACGAACGCCTGAAACGACTTGAGGAAGCTCGCAACGATGAGGACTCGTGGGTTGAGTGGTATCGCTTAACGCCGCTACAGCGATGGGAAGAATCGATGAAGCTGTGGCAATTCTATCTCGCAGTAGGTGGCTCCCTTGATCCCGAACCCGATCCTCAAAGTCCTTTCGACGCTTACATGCCACGAGGTTCGGCACCTGCTTATGGGCGGTCAGGCCTGCGTGTTCTACGGAGCGGCCGAGTTTAGCCGCGATTGCGATGTGGTGATTCTTGCAAATCCCGCGAATCTTGATCGCCTCAGATCTGCACTCCACGCACTCGATGCCCATTGCATTGCTATACCTCCATTCGAACAAAAGCATCTCGAAAGTGGTCACGCAGTTCATTTTCGTTGCATGCATCCAGAAGCTGCGAATATGCGATTGGATGTGATGACGAAACTTCGCGGCGTAGAGGAATTTAAGGTGCTGTGGGAGCGGAGAATGACGCTGCAAGACTCCACAGGTATCACCTTTCAGATTCTTGGAATTGAAGACTTGGTGAAAGCCAAGAAGACGCAGCGCGACAAAGACTGGCCGATGATTCGTCGGCTAGTAGATGCTCATTACGACGAATACCGCACGGAGCCAACTGAGGATCGCGTTCGCTTTTGGCTGCGAGAGGCGCGGACGCCGGATGTGCTGATCGCCGTTGCCGCCGAGTATCCCGTTCTTTGTCGCGAAGTAATGAAAATCCGACCGCTTCTCGTCGAGACGCTCAGCGCCAGTCGCACGGCGCTTCGCCAGGAACTCGCTAAAGAAGAAGCGGCCGAGAAATCTGATGATGAACAATATTGGCGGCCATTAAAACGCGAACTTGAATCGCTTCGAATGAACCGCCGCAAGAAATCGAGCCTTGAAACCACACTCCCTCCTCCGGTTTCTGATGAAACCAGCTAGTGGAGCGTCAAGATTAAATTTTAGGGTTGACTCTATCATTTATAGGTGACTGATCAGCCGGAAGGCGTTAGCCGAGGGCTTTCAGCCACAACCGGACGCTAACGAGAGCGTCCCGCTTAAAAACCCCGGGAAAACGCGATTTTTCAAGCGACTTATCAGCCGGAAGGCGTTAGCCTCCGGTTGGAGACGTAACCGGAGGCTAACGCCTTCCGGCTGATAAGACTAAACTAACGTAACGCCCATTATCGTAAGCTGGACGCTCTCTAACGCCTTCCGGCTGATAAGAATGAGCCACTGCACTAACAACTATCCGTTCAAAAATTCTCAGCGGGACGCTCTCGGTAGCGCACTCCTGCTGATCCTAAGATTTGATCTTGACTCTCCACTAGTAAGCTAAGGGCTCG
>JANNNN010000513.1:0-14238 GCA_031398555.1 Planctomycetia bacterium
AGCAACACAGACAACCCGAAAATTGCATATTCGCCACCCGAAGTATCGCTCTCCTGTCGAGAAACACCGCTCCACTCAAACCCAAGCGAATTTGGAAGTACTTCGTCGGCCATGGACGCCATCGATTTCAAAGCATCGCCCGAGCTACTCCCTGGCGCGGCCGAACCTGTAATCGTGGCTGAGGGGTACAGATTGAATCGGCGGATGATCTGCGGACCATAAGCATCTTTCATCTCCACCAAGCTCTGCAGAGAGACCATCTGACCGTCCGCATTGCGAACTTTCAATCGGCGGATACTGTCGACGCTATTTCGATAGGGCGAGTCGGCTTGAAGAGTCACGCGGTAGGTTCGCCCAAATTTGTTAAAGTCATTGACATACGCCGAGCCCAGAGCGGCTTGCAGAGTTCCAAATACATCACCCAACGCAACCCGCATGCTCAGCACTTTTTGGCGATCGACGTCGGCGAACAATTGCGGAACGCCTGGACGGAAAGAAGTGTTCACTCGCGAGAGTTCTGGCTTCGAAGCGGCAAGTTCGATCATGCGCTGTACGGCACCTTGCAATTGTTCTCGACCAGCACCGCGGTCCTGCACTTCCATTTCAAAGCCACCACTGACGCCCAGTCCTTGAATTGCAGGTGGCGCGATCACCAAAATGAAGGCTTCCTTGATCGCTCCAAAACGCTGCATCAAGGTTCCTATTAGTGCCGGTTGCTGGGTTTCACGGCTGGTTCGTTTCTCCCAGGGCGCGAGTCGAACGAAGACCGTTGCCGCATTGGACGATTGGCTTCCTTCAAGCAATGACAAGCCACCTAGCGTGAACCAAGTCTCCACACCGGGCACGTCGGACAAGATTTTGTTCATCTCTTCGATGACTTTTTTCGTACGGTCCTGCGAAGCCGCATCCGGTAACTGCACGGCGGTGATGAGATAGCCCTGGTCCTCGGTTGGAAGAAACCCCGTCGGGAGTAAGGTGTACCACCAGACTGTTAGTCCAACTGTGATTGCAAACACGACCAATGCGACGTGCCAAGCTCTAAGCAAAATTCGGACAACAAAAATGTATGCGTTCTCCACCCAGCTGAAGGCCGTGTTAAACCAGCGAGCCAGGATGAACTTTTTCTTGCCTTTTGCCGGTTTCAACCACTGGGCACATTGAGCCGGCTTGAGCGTCAGCGCGTTGATCGCACTAATTAAAGCAGTGGCAGCGATTGTGAGCGCAAACTGGCGGTAAAGTTGTCCGGTTACGCCTGATAAAAACGTGGTTGGAATGAAAACCGCCATCAGCACCGCTGTGATTCCGATGATTGGTCCAGTCACTTCACTCATCGCTAACTCGGCTGCTTCGAAGGGCGATTTTCCGCGTTCGACGTGGTGGGCTGCATTCTCAACAATGACAATTGCGTCATCCACGACAATCCCAATTGCAAGCACGATTCCGAACAACGTCAACAGGTTTATAGAAAATCCAATTAACGGCATGATTGCAAAGGCACCAATAATGGTGACCGGAACCGTCGTTGCCGGAATCAAAACAGCTCGCCAGTCCTGTAAGAAAACGAGTATGACGATCAGAACAAGTGCACCGGCTTCGAGAAGTGTCTTATATACTTCGTGAATCGCAGCGGAAACGAATTCGGTGATGTCGAACGGGATATCGTATTCCATTCCTTCGGGAAATGACTTTTTGAGTCGCTCCATCGCCTCGCGGACGCGATCGGCGACGGTGAGCGCGTTTGCACCCGGCAATTGATAGATGAGAACGCTTGCTGACTCGATCCCTCCTCGCTGTGCAAAGGTATCGTACGACTGTGCCCCGAGTTCAACCCGAGCTACATCGCGAAGATAAGTAAGACTGCCCTCGCTTCCATACTTCACAATGATGTTTTCGAATTCTTCAGGTTCTGAGAGCCGTCCCAGAGCAGTGACAGTTAATTGGAAATCTCCCGCACCGGCCATGGGCGGCTGTCCGATTTGCCCCGCTGCTACTTGAACGTTTTGTTGACGTAACTGAGTAAGCAGGTCTTGAAACGTCAATTCTCGAGCATCCAGCCGCGTCGGATCGACCCAGATTCGCATACTGTAAGCGGCGCTACCGCTGACTGTAACGTCTCCAACTCCCTCAACCCGACTAAGCTCATCTCGCAACCGCAAGCTAGCGTAGTTTGATAAGTAGAGACTATCGAATGACTTGTCCGGCGAGGTCAATGAGGCTACTAGTAAGATGCTGGTCGACTGTTTTTTCACACTTATTCCCAGTTGTCGAACATCAGTCGGCAACAACGGCTCAGCCAAAGACACTCGGTTCTGCACCAGTACTTGTGCAGCATCCAAATCAGTTCCCACATTAAACGTTACAGTGAGCGAGTAGCTCCCGTTGGAAGAAGAAGTCGAAGACATGTAGAGCATGTTCTCGACTCCGTTAACCTGCTGTTCAAGCGGTGCGGCTACCGTATCCGTGACAACTTGCGCATTTGCCCCTGGATATGTCGCTGTAACTTGAATGGTAGGCGGTGTTATGTTCGGGTAACGCTCGACGGGCAAGACTTGAAGCGCAACGACCCCTAAAATCATCGTAATGATCGCAATGACGTTGGCAGCAATCGGTCGACGGATGAAGTAATCGGATATCAAGAGTCTGGTTCTTTCGTTGAATTCATTGGCGGATCCTCTGCAGGATCAGGCATCGTATTTTCCGTTTGCAATGGTCGGGTCTTAACCGGTACCTTTGGACGAACTTTTTGGAGCCCTTCAACGATTACGGCATCCTCTGGTTTTAAACCCTTTGTTATCACGGTGCTTCCGTCAACTTCCGTACCGGTTTCTACGGCCCGTCGCTGTGCCAACTTTTTCTCATCGACTACCATCACGTAACGACCCTGCTGGTCGACGGCCAAAGCGCGAGTGGGCACCAACAGCGCTTCGTACTCCGCTGTGAATGGAACCTTCACTCGCGCAAACAAGCCCGGCGACAAAGAATTATCGGCGTTTGGGAATGTTCCTCGAATGCGCGTATTGCCTGTGGCGGGATCCGTCGCATTATCTACAAAGTCGATGCGTCCCGCATGGTTGAAGTCAACTTCATTGGCTAAGGCCATCTGAATGTCGATCTGAGAATCTCGAGCGCTTTTTACGGATCCGCTCCGAATTCGCTGGCGGTAGTCGAGCAGCGATTGTTCATCGACGTCAAAATACACATAGATAGGATCAGTCGAAACGACGGTCGTTAAAACTGTAGTGTCGGCTACAACAAGATTCCCTCGCGTTACCAGTGCCTGTCCAACGAGACCATTGATTGGAGACAACACCCGAGTGTACCTCAAGTCAAGCTCGGCACGCCCCACAGCCGATTTCAAGTTTTGCTGCTGAGCAGCCGACTCAGCTTGATTGGCAACGGCGAGATCAAGCTCCGCTTGAGCAACCGATTTGGTGGCGATTAGTTCTTTAGCTCTCAAAAGTTCCAAATCGAAGCGTTTGAGTGTCGCTTTTCCAGCGTTCAGATTTGCAACCGCTTGATCGAACGTAATTTGATAAGGCTCGGGATCGATAACGAATAGCAGTGCATCTTTCTCGACGAGGTCTCCCTCCCCGTTCAAAACTCGCAGGCTGGAGTCTTGGCTAGACGGAGTCATCGGTGTTTCTTTGCCGTTCTGTACTGCTTTGTCCTGCGAAGATACGCCATCGGGCTGACTTTTGGACCTTGGCGTTTGCAGAATGTAACCGCTCACTCTTGACCGCACTTCAACTCTGTCAGCCGCCGCCGTTCTGCCTGTAAACTCGCGGTAATCCAACATCTTCTGTGGATATGGCGACGCGACTTCAACTTCGGGAACCAGCGGATCGGGTGCAGTGACCAGTTTGTCTTTTTGACAACCGGCAGCTGTAAGCACTATGAATAAGCCCAAAAGTAGCCGGGAGTAAGTCAGGTGTTCGGTTCTCAAGCATCGGGATCGATAGTCGCGCATAGTCGATCGGAGGTCAGGCGCTTTACTTCGCGGACTGACAAAGCAGCCCGAATGATTGCTACGCACGGTGGAGACTCTGTTTACTAGTTCTAGGGCGAAGAATGCTCCCTTGGAGCACTAGACTTAGATTTTCACCCTGCGCTAGCACGCATGAGCAACTTATGCGCCTTCAAATCGCATTAATTAACTGTCGGGATTAGTTTTCACATAAGGTGTTGGAAGTTACATTGCGGCATAAGTCCCGATTAAGGATCAACAATCATCGTTCCGTTCATCACCATCCAATGACCGGGAAAAGTGCAAAGATATGGGTAACGGCCGGGCTTATTGGGCACGCGAAACTCGATCGTCGCTGCCTGTTTGCCGTCCACAATATCTGAGTAGCATATGACATCACTGGACATTGGAACGTATTGTCGAATTAGGGCTTCAGGATCTGCCACCAACTTATTGGCCTCGATACCGATCTCTTGTAGCTTACCGGGCTGTATTAAGACCCAGTTGTGCGGCACCGCGTCAGGGTTATTAAATACGAGCTTGATTGCTTCACCCGCTTTCGCATGAAACTCGCGCATGTCGTAGGTTAAGTTCTGACCCGCTGCAATCTTGACTTCACGGGAACCGCCAATAGGCTTGCGCCAAGGATTGGGTACACGCTTCGTCGCTATGGCCATGTCCTGATCGAGCGGATGAACTTGTGACTTGCTCGCAGCAGGCAGCGCGCCGGTAAAATCAGTTCGTGGTTCATCCAGTTTGTTGCAAGTTGCAAACATATCCACGCGATGCGATCCGTCCACAGCGACCTGCAGATGCAGTTGATTGCAAGGTGTTAATTCAGGAATCTCCAAGAACAAAGTCTTTCCATCATCAACCACATGACTCGAAGCAATCGTCAGTCGATCGTGTCCACGGGCGCCGTAGTGCAGAGCTGAATATTCTGAAGACCCGTAAGCCGCGCTGTAGCGATAGTTCCATGCTTGCGCGAAGTGTTGGTTTGCCTGTTGCGCGAATCTCTCGTCTAGCTGCGACGGAAATTTGATCGAAATTCCATTGGAATGAACATGGAAACCGATTGGCAACTGAACCGCTTCGCCTGTGTACCGCACACGCTGAAAGCAACCTCGGTCAGTCGAATAATTGCCCCAGCCACTCATGCCGGAAACGTAGAGTTGTCCATCTGATGGCGAAAAGCGTCCTCGATGCGCACCGGAGTTAAACTCGCCGGGCAACTGCACTACCGCGCCTTGCAGTTGATCGCCGACACGATCGCGCAGTAACAAGAAATGCGAGCCCGTGCCGAATGAAAGATGGACCATGTTCCCTTTGAGAGGCCCCCATCGATCGCTGTCGATATAAGTTTGACCACCGGCCGAGTTATCCAAACCACGAGGCAAATAGACCAACGGCAACTCGGGCTTCGAAATTGGCCGATTCGAGAACTTCGCACCGCGATAACCGTAGAACGGTGCCGTCGTGTTTTTCGAGTTCGTCGTACGTCCTGGTTCCACCGCGCAGATCATCGAGGCAGGTGTCCATTCGCCTTCGGAGCAAGGCAGTGTTATCACTCCATCTGGATAAATACCCATCCCGTCTGGATTTCTAAAACCTTCGGCAACAACTTCCGCTTTCGCACCATCGCGACTGATTCGAACCAATCCTTGATTGCCTGACGCAGTGTAGAACCCCCCTGCCCTATCGCGTTCCAATCCGCAAATGTAGTCGTGTCCCGAAGGTGATGTTTCGAAGGCATTTGAGTAGCATTCATAGAAGTCCGCCTCGCCATCATTATTGAAATCGTGCAACCGAGTTAACTGATCGCGGCACTGAACGAAGATCCCGTCGCCGTCAATCTTCACTCCTAAAGCATGGTGCAGGCCAGTTGCAAATCGCTGCCATACTGCCTTCTTGCCGTCCAGGCCCGACACATGCCACACATCGCCTTGCATCGTCGCCACCAACGCCGCCCCGTCAGGCAAGAAGTCATGACCGCCAATGTACATCGGTGATTGCCAGGGATTCTTCAATGGCAATTCGATCGTGTCGATTGCATAGGGGCGCTGATCACCTAACGCAATCGCGGTCTCGATCTTCTCAGCCGACTGCTTTGGGGCGGTTGCGATCTTTGAACGCATGGAGTGTTTCTCCACCGGCCCGAACTCTCGCACAAATTTCCCGTTCTCAACCCACGGTGAATCGAGAAACTCAACATCACCGATGCGATAGGCAAACACGATTCGGCGACCGATGCGGTGGAACCCCTGGTACTTGAACCGCCCTGTTGGTCCTACGACAACTGGCTGGGCTAACATCGGACCATCAGGTGTGAGGCCATTCACAAAACCGTGACGCACGCTCGAAAATCTAAGGAATTTTCCTTTCCAAACTGCTGGATAAGTCAATGTGTCAGGATCAAAACATGCGAACAACTCGCTGTTATCACCAAGCTGCAAACACACTCCCCGAGACACCGTCAATCCATTGGGGCCAGTGAAAACACCGCTTTGCACGCTTCCCAAAATTGCTTTACTCCATTCGTCGCTAGCCCAATTCGGCTCGGCTTGAATGCCCCAGTGCCCATGGGATCCTCCGTCCAGTCCCGGAAACTCCATCAACAACCGCTTGTCACGGTCTTGCGTGCGAAAGTGATCGGCTTGTTTTGTATAGAAATCATATAGCCGTTCCCTGTTGATTGGCGCTTGCCAATTCGGCCATGCTTTTTCGTTGAGCGGCTTGCGGTCAAACGTGAACGTGGCCGGATCGTGGGCTTGTGCATGCTGCAGTGCCGATTCAGCTAGCTCTGGTGGCAGGTGTTCATGGCGACCGAGGTCAGAAAGAAAACTGACCAAGTCAGCAACCTGTTCTTCTGACCATGCGTTCACCAAGCCTTCAGGCATCAACGAAGGAACTTGTTTTCGGTCCTCGATCTCGTCAATCGCGATTGTTTGCTTCTCGCCGGTTGCCGGATCCGAGATGACAACCGTTCTTTCATCTTCGCTCGCAACATAGCCTCGGATTACTTTCTCGTCACTTGTCAGTATCTGCGTTACTCGGTATTTGTCTTCGACGCTGCGATTGGGCCACAATATCGACTCGGCCAACTGCTCAGCCGTCCGCTGTTTACCGATCGCAGTCATATCTGGCCCAACGCTTCCGCCAAGTTTGCCGATTTTGTGGCAAGAAACGCAAGCTGACTTGGCCGATGCAAACAAAGCAACGCCGCGAGCAGCGTTTCCAGTTTTTTGCGATTTGTCTACGAGCGACTTTGCCACCGCTGCGTCAAATTCAGCGAAACGTCCGGGAGCTTTGATCGTGGAAGTGGTCTTCACTGGTCCCACGTCGAGCTTGGCAAATTGCCAACTAGCAAGCGTTTCCAAGCTCGAAACATATTTTGCTTCCGACATTCTGGTTGCATCAGCCGCACCGCGAAACAATTGCACCGAACCGAGCTCACCATAACACTGCAAACCACCTTCAACCAACTGACCGATCGCGAAATCGCCTGGCATCGGTTTAAGCTCCGTTCGCTCGATCGCTTGATCCGCAACGACTTGGTCATCGATCAACAGCCTCACTCGATTCGATTCGTAAATCAACCCCAAGCGATGTGCGAGTCCGTCACAAACATTGACTGAGCTGTTGATCAAGTCCGGTCGATGGCCGGGCAAATAGCAAGCCAGTACACCAGATCCAGCGGTGCTAAACAGTTCCCAGTGCTCGCCACTCGCTTTGGTATCGGAGGCAACCAAGATGTTGTAAACGTTTTTGTGTTGTAGTTTTGTCTCACAAAGAATCGTCAGTGGCGGTTGGCGATACTCAGCTTTTCCATCGACCAGTTTCGAGGCACTCGGTGTCATTGGACGCGCCGTTTTAGTTGTCGGTGCCGTCCACGTGCGGTACTTAGGCTTGTTCGCCGGGGACTTGCCATTCAATTGCGGCAACAACCAATCAAGGCCATCGAGATTGTCTAGTAGTCGAGCCTCCGCATCGTTGTCGGTATGATTCAAAATTCCGATCGGACCCGTGTAGCCACTCTCACGAACAATTTCCAACAGGTCCTTATCGAGGCTCCCGGCCCCCAAAGGCACGATCTTCTGATCGATCTGGTCGCCCTTTGGAATCATGCCGTTCAAGTTCAGCGCGAACAAGTGCGGCTTCATCTTGGCCAGCAACTCGGCGAACCGTTCGACGTGTTCATGCCCGTGATGTTGGTTGTAAACGATCCCGACGTTGGTCATTCCCAATTTTTCGATGATCGCAAGTTGATTCTCGGGCTCACCGAACCAAGCTCCATGGTTATATAGCCCCACGCTACAACCGATCTTGGCCGCAGCCTCCGCTATCGGTCGAATCCGCTTCGCTTCTGCTTCCACTCGCGCCGTTTGCTCTTCAGGCGTCTTTGTTGGAGCACCGCCGCCTGTAACCCATAACTGAGTCTGGAGTTTGTGTTTCTCTAGTACACCGAGAATCAATTTAGCTTCCACGTTCAGTTCTGTTGGAAACCACCATGCCAGCAATTTAATATTGTGCTTATGCAATTGATCGAGCTCTTCATCGAAGCTTGGTATATGTTCGGCGCGGTAGTCGTACGCCAACTGATGAATGCCTAGTTTGACCAACATGTCGGCTCGCTGTTCGGGTGTCCGGTGTTGGCTATCGAAGGGGACGATACACCAGGCCACCAAGTTATCGCGACGAAACAAATCTTCCTGGGCCAATGCGGATTGAAATAGCCCGATCGCGAGCGCAAATATAGCCACTGCGTGACTGGTGCAAAAATTCTGGGAAAAGATTTTCATTGCAACTCAAACTCTGCTGGGAGGGAGCAAAACCGGAGGGGAACCTAAGCAGTGAGCATACTTCGAAGGATGCCATGGCACCAGTGAGCCGTCGGCGCTAGCTAGCTTTGATGTTGTGCTATTTTGCTCGTGTGTGGCACTGGTACGCCAGTGTCTTTTAAAGCTAGTCTCTTGCAGGTAAATCAGGCAGTCAACTTGCCTGAAGGATGGGATTGAAGTGAAGTGAGTTTGAGCGGCAAGCGGTTAACTCTTTCAACGGTGTGGGGTGCCGAGTACACACTAGTAGTGTTGGCAGCCCGCGAGAAGTTAAAGCCGCCCGCGTTCGAAACACGCGGCAAACTCCGAAGGCTCACTGCCTCCGTTTTTCAGCTATAATGAACGTCCCGCCCCTGCCCCGCCTCCCCGGATCGTGGGATTCATCATGCTCTCACTCAATCACTACGGCGCTAAACTTTGCAATGGACTGCCGCGTCGCGAATGGCTGCGTATGGGTGCCGATTCAATCGACCGCTTGCGATTAGTAAAGGTCGACCGATTGAAGCCATTTTGTAAGCATCAATTATGACCAACCGACGAACATTCTTAGTCGCATCTAGCTGCGGAATCGCGGGCTTTAAGTTCGGAACTTCGCATCGACTGCAAGCCGATGACAAGAAAGCAGTTGCCGCTCAGCAGCTTACAAAATCCGGCGGACAGGCCAAGTCGGTGATTCTGTTCTTTCTATGCGGCGGCGCATCGCATATTGATACATGGGACATGAAGCCCAACGCGCCGACTGAGTATCGCGGACCGTTCAACTCAATTGCCACTTCAGCCGCAGATATTCGGCTCTGCGAGCACCTGCCGATGCTTGCGAAGCAGTCACATCATTTGGCGGTCGTTCGTTCTGTATGTGGTACGGTCAACACCAACGACCATCACGCTGGTTACTACTACAACTTGACCGGGCATCGCGCCGATCCAACTTTCTTGTCGCTGGGCAACGATCGTCGACCCTACGCAGACGATTGGCCATACATGGGGACCGTTGTCGCGTCGCGTCGATCCATACACGCTCAATTGCCCAACGCAATCACCTTGCCGCACAAACCTAGTAAGGCACCCTACACTCGGCCTGGTCAATTCGCGGCGCGGCTGGGCGTTGAATTCGATCCGCTGTATGTGAATGGTTCGAGTAGCGATCCGCTCAAGTTCCAGGCCCCTTCCCTAGTCCTTGCCGGTGACGTGACCACCGAGCAATTGCGTACGCGACAACAACTGCTTTCGAAGCTCGATGGTGCTCGTCGCAATTTTGATCACAGCTCAGCGGAAAAGCTTTGGAAAAACCATCAGTCGAGAACACTCGATTTGCTAATGTCCGCCACAGCGACCGAAGCGTTCGACATCAGCAGTGAACCAAAAGCAACACGTGATCGCTACGGCACAGGTATCAATGCCATGAGCCTGTTGCTCGCGCGGCGTTTGGCGGAAGCCGAGGTGCCTTTCATCACTGTGTTTTGGAAAGAGGACGAATCGCTTGCTAAGAAGTGTGCCAGCGAAGGTGCTTGGGATACGCACGGCAATAATTTTACATGCTTGAAAGAGAACCTGCTGCCTGAGTTTGATCGAGCCTTCTCGGCATTGATTGAGGACCTCGCCGGACGCAATCTGCTCGATCAAACACTATTGCTGGTAACCAGCGAGATGGGCCGCAAACCAAAGATTGGCGACCCGCGTTCGGGCGGCGCTGGAGGAGCGGGGCGCGACCACTGGACGCATTGCCAGAGCGTTCTGATGGCGGGCGGCGGCATTCGTGGTGGTCAAGTGTACGGTTCCACGGATCGATTTGGTGAATACGTCGCCGATCAACCTTTCACACCCGCTGATATCACTAAGACCGTCTATCACGCAACCGGTATCAACGATCTCAAAGCGACCGACTCTCAAGGGCGTGTTTATAATTTGCTGGAAGAAGGTAGTGCGATTACTCAGCTTTTTTAAGTGATCCGTCGCCACGTTTTACGCCTTCAACCATGTATGCACTCTGGTTGATGCACACCGCCGCGCGATCTACTTTACAAAATCTTGCACATATTGTTCCACAATTGTCTTTAGTGGTTGGGGCCTGGGCAGACCGAGTTTCTCAGCCCGGCTGCCATCGATGGCGGTAGCCCAGCCGTCGACAATTTCTTGGATACGTGAGTCAAAGGCTTCAACGATACGACCAAGCTTTATGCCACGCGTCGCAGCGATCTCTTTCACGACTTGGGCGGCCAAGGCTGGGGTTACTTGATGAGCTGGCAAGCCAATGGCGCGATCGCCGCCTAGTAGCTCGCCAGGCAATTCGTGCAACTGGATTAACGAATCGATCACCGTTTGATAGCCGGTCATTGGATGACGCTGATCAGGACGGATGGGTAGCAAGCAATCTTCACCGTTGAGTGGTTCGCGGAACATGCCGCTGGCCCAACTTGATGCTGCCGCATTAGGCTTTCCCGGTCGAACAATCACCGTGGGTAACCGAGCGGAACGACCATCAAAGAATCTTCTTCGTGAATAATCGTTGACCATCAGTTCGCCGATGACTTTGGTCATCCCATAGGTTGTACGTGGTAACAATTTTGAATCATCCGCGAACTTATCTAACAACACGTCTCCACCGAAGCACGCAATACTGCTCGCAAAAACAACCCGCGGCAGGCCTTTCAGCGCGCCAGTGCCCGCCAACCGAGCGGCTTCAAAAATGTTTCTACCGCCATCAAGATTGATCCGCATCGCATCATCGAAACGCTCTTCGCATTCGCCGCTAACCATCGACGCGAGATGAAAGATGGTGACTTCCGGTGAGTTACCAACTGCGCTGAGCACAGCATCGCGATCACTGATATCGCAGGCAGTCTGAGTCACTCTGAAATCAGAGTTCTGGCCTTCGGCTGGATCGCGAAAGAACCGGTCGAGCAGAACGATCTGTTCGATGGTATGGGGTTGACCGGATGGCCCCGTCAGAGTCCCGCGCTTCACCAATTGATTGCACAGAAGCGTCCCAAGAAATCCCCCGCCACCAGTAATAACGACTTTCATATCAATCCGCCCAACGTGCTGTAGTAGTGACCAAAGTTTCAGGAAGATCGATCGAATCGACTGCCAGTGGTTCAGAGTATAGCAAACATGAAAAAGGAGTTTGTAGGTCGTGCGTTTTGTTATACTCGCACTATCTTGATTATCATCCGTTTTTACTTCGGTGTGTTATGAACGCTTCATTAGCGGGGCAGCGAATTGGTTTTGTCGGCTTGGGAAATATGGGTGCCCCGATGGCGAGACACTTGCAAGCGGCCGGTGCCCAGCTGTTTGTTTGGAATCGCAGCCCCGGACCGCGCCAGACTGCCGAGGCCTTGGGGATGACCGCTGTTGCAAATTTGCCTGAGCTAGCTCGAACGATCGGCCCTGGGGTGATCTGCGTGAACTTGACCACGACCGAAGTTGTCGAAACGCTCGCCTTCGGCTCAGGCGGACTGCACGAGGGACTTGATTTCGGAGCCCTGATCATCGACTTTGGAACGACCGGTGTTCCGGCGACAAAGAACTTTGCTGAGCGCGTGAGGTGGGTCGATGCTCCCGTGTCGGGTGGTCAAGTTGGTGCCGAATCCGCCATGCTCTCGATCATGGTGGGCGGTAGCGAAGCGGATGTTGAGCGAGCTTGGCCTATTCTTAACACCGTTGGCAAGCGTGTTACCCATCTTGGACCATCAGGGTCTGGTCAAGTAACAAAACTGGCTAATCAATTGATCGTTGCGCAAACGATCGATGCCGTTGCTCAGGCCTTAAGGCTTGCTGAGTTGTCGGGTGTCGATCCAGCCGCCGCACGTCAAGCGATGCTGGGCGGGTTCGCTGATAGTCGCATTCTCGATCTCCACGGTGAGCGAATGGTGAAGCGCAACTTCGTGGCCGGTGGTCGCGCCGAGTGGCAACTCAAAGACGTGAGGTTGATCGTCGAGCAAGCAGCAGCCGTTGGCCTCAAGTCACCCACGCTTGACAATTCGCTCGAGCAATGGGAAGAGCTAGTCGTTGAGCAAGGACGTGGCGACCTCGATCACAGCGGGCTGTTTACTTTGTATGAGTAGACGGCGCTGCGGAGCATTTCGAACAAGCCAATGTAGCTGGTTCGTCAGAAACCGGGCGGCACCAGTGACCGTTCCGTCGCATCCGGTTTCTGACGAAACCAGCTACAATTAAAACCAGCTACAACTCTTGGATATTGGGACGAATAGTGCTTTACAGGCTAACCGATGACTGATTTGCCCATCCAGTGTTGCAGTACTTTGGGAATCCGAATCGTCCCATCGGCTTGTTGATGATTTTCCATCACCGCGATGATCGCTCGGCTGATTGCGATAGCGGTACCGTTGAGCGTATGGACCAGATGCGTTCCCTTTTCGCCTTTGACTCGATAGCGAATGTTCAAACGACGAGCTTGGTAGTCGGTGCAGTTCGAGGTACTCGTTACTTCGCCCCATTCACCGCTTTCACCCCGGCCAGGCATCCAAGCTTCCAAGTCGTACTTGCGATAAGCTGGTCCGCCAAGGTCACCGGTGGCCGTGTCGACGACGCGGAAGGGAACTTCAAGTGCATCAAACAGGTCGCATTCGATCTGCCGCAACTCTTCATGGATCGCATCGCTTTGATCGGGCAATGTGAATGCGAACATTTCGATCTTAGTAAACTGATGCACGCGGTAGAGACCTTTTGAAGCGCGACCAGCCGCACCGGCTTCCGTTCGGAAACAGTGACTCAGGCCAACCATCCTCAGCGGTAATTCTTCGGCGTTAATAGTCTGATCAGCCATCATGCCACCGAGCGTAATTTCAGCCGTTGCGACGAGATTCAAGTCGGTGTTTTCGATCGAATAGATTTGTGTTTCCGGCCCACGCGGCATAAAGCCGATACCGTGCAAGATCTGAGTATGAGCCACATCGGGTGTTGTGATGGGGATGAACCCGCGAGCGACTAAGTGATGCACTGCGAATTGCTGTAGCGCCAACTCGAGTAATACTGCATCGCGCTTCAGAAAGTAAAAACCAGCTCCTGCTACGCGAGCTCCGGCTTCGAAATCGATCATGTCGTGAGCACGACCGAGTTCAAGATGGTCCTTGGCTTTGAAATCGAATTTTGGAACTGGCGTTTTGCCGAAACAGAGCTCAAGGTTGGCATGATCATCCGCGCCGATGGGTGCCGAGGGATGCGTCAAGTTCGGAATGTGCACTTCAAGATCGTGGATCTGCTTGTCGAGTTCATCGTGAGCCGCTTGGGCTGCGTCCTTCTGTTCGCGGAGTTGCCTCCCCTGCTCTTTCAAGCTTTCGCGATCTTCGAGCGATTTGGCCGAACCGATTTTTTTGCTCGTTTCGTTGGCCAGCCGGTTCAATTCCTGAGCATCGTTTGCTTTTCCACGGCGGACCAATTCCAGCTCGACCAAGCGATCGACAATGGCGAAGTCTGGGT
>JANNNN010000514.1:0-3429 GCA_031398555.1 Planctomycetia bacterium
GACGCTGATTAAGAGGGTTGGACGAACACCGCCCCGATTGGACGACAGCTTGTTGTCGATAGATGTCGCCGACTTGGTTGCCAACTATGGTTCGCAATCGCTAGAAAATTTTGACTTGGCTGGTGCCTTGAACGATGTCACGGAAATTATGCACCGCCATCAGATATCGTTGCCACCGCAAACCTCGTTGTTGATCAAGATGCTCGTCACTCTTGAAGGTACATTGCATCAACTTGCACCGAAGTTCAGTTTGATTGAAGTGATGCAGCCTTTCTTTCGAAGGATGTGGATTCGAAGGCTGTCACCGAAGCGGCAAGCCAAGCGCTTTCGTCGCGTGTACTTTGAGCTGGAGGCACTGCTAGAGACTCTCCCGGGCCAAATCAGTTCGGTGATGCAGTTGATTCAAGAAGGACGACTAGACGTTCACTTGGCGCACAAAGGATTGAACCCGTCGGTCAATCGAATGGTGCTTGGGATATTGATAAGTTCGGTTTTCTTGGGATCGTCGATGCTGCTAGCGTTTAAAGTGCCGCCCCTGTTGTTCATGGAGCCGGTGTGGTTTGGTGTCGAACGATTGAGTCTGTTTGGATTGCTCGGGTATGCGCTCAGTATGATGGTGGGCTTGCGTTTGGTGATGGCCATAAATCGATCGGGCCATCTGGACCAACGCGACGGAGACTAAAACGAAACAGCCCGCTGGTTTTGGCAGCGGGCTGGGTTGAGCGTTAGCTTTTGGCGGTAGTGAGTTTGAGAGGGGTCTGCTCATCACGCCCTTACCGTACTCAGGACGCGCCATCCATACTCTGGTCGATGTTTATTACTTTACTTCTAGCAGTTCGACTTCGAAAATTAAAGCTTCGTTTGGACCGATGTCGCCGCCAGCTCCGCGCTCGCCGTAAGCGATGTTGGGAGGAATGAACAGACGCCACTTGTCGCCTACTTTCATTCGTTGCAGGGCTTCAGTCCATCCTGGGATGACTTGCCCGACGCCGAACGAAGCAGGTTCGCCGCGTTTGATGGAGCTGTCAAAGACGGTACCGCTGATGAGTTTACCTTCGTAGTGGACGCTAACTTCATTTTCTAGTTTTGGAGACGCGCCGGTACCCGCTTTGATGACTTCGTATTGAAGACCGCTCGCGGTGGTTTGCACGCCTTGTTTCTTTTTGTTCTCTTCGAGGAACTTGTTTGATTTTGCAAGATTCTCTTTTCCAGCAGCAGCAGCTTTCGCTTGTAGTTTTTGCTGGAGCGCCTTCATAGCGGTCTGGATTTCAGCCGCAGCAACTCCGGGTTCTTTGCCGGCTAACGCGTCCATGATGCCTGCGATCAAGTCGGCCTGCGTTAGAAACTCGGCGCTCAGCCCTTGTTGCTTCATGTCGCTACCGATGCCATAGCCGACTCCATAACTTGCTGGATCGGCAACTTTCTTTGCAGTTTGTGTATTCAATGGAACAACTTCTTGAGCGAAACAAGTGATGGTTGAGCACAGCAGGATTGCTGTAGTTGCGAACACTCGCATTTGAGAACTCTTTCGTGGATTGATAGGAATGTGAGCCAAGACAAGTGGGTTCGTTTTATGGCGGTCTGGAATTTAGACCTCGTCCGGCTGGTGTTGTTAATTGTTCTGGCGGCAGAGTTTGGTGCAAGTTGAAATTTGAATGTTCGTGACCAAATCGCCGGATATTTTCGTCAAAAAAGGGGGAATATACGTTACAAAACCGCCCTGAGCGGCGATTTCACAGGAGTTCACTGAATTTTAGAATGAATTTGCATTTCCCCTAGTTTTTGGCAATTTCCAGAGTGTCCTCGGGCTAGGTTGGCGTGAATCAGGGAAACGCAACTGGGCCATCCAGCGAAATATGGGCAACGAAAAACGCAGCGTTTGTGGACGCTGCGTTTTGACAAGCAGTAAGATTTTTGGAATCGCTACTGCGGGATACTTGCCGACGTTTTCTTTTCACTTCGTGGCCGACGCAGCCTGCGTCGGTCCAGCTGTTACTTGACTATTTGCCGGCCTTTTCTTTGATCACTTCTAGAAAGGCATCGACGTCAGCTTTTACCGGACCGTCGGCCAGCTTGGCGGCTTCCGTCTGCGTCTTAAGTGCCGTCTTGACGTCACCATCGAGCATCTGGTAGTGGGCCGCAGTATCGAGGATTGCGGCCTTCGCAGCGCCGACTGCGAATTCAGCGGCTTGTTCTGCTGCGGCTCGACTGGCCTTTTGAAGATCTTTGTCTTTGAGCTCGCCAGCTTCAAACTTCTGATACAAGTCCCATGTAATGTTATTGATCGTGTCTGGATTCTTTTTGTTCTCCGCGAGCGCGCTGAGAACTGCTTCGGCGAATTTTGGATTCTTGGGATCTCTCATCAATAGTTGAATTCGAGTTGACTCCATTTGCTTTTTGGTTTCAGGATTTTTTTCGGCTTCGATCAAGCTGTCGAGTTCGGCCATCGCTGCGTCGGTCTTGCCACTTTGCATAAGCTGCATGGCTTTTTGCATAAGAATTTGAGTTCGGACCATACCCATCTGCTTTTTAGTACCTTCATTCTTTTCGGCTTCGATCAAGCTGTCGAGCTCAGCCAGCGCCTCTTCCGTCTTGCCGCTTCGCATTAGTGTCATTGCCTTCGTCATCAAGACTTGAACTTTCATGCCTTGCAGTTGTGCTTTTAACTGCGGTGAATCGGATTCAGTCAAGGCGTTGTCGATCAATTCCATGGCCACTTCAGTCTTACCCCCGCGGGCTGCGGACATGATTTTCGCCATCAACAAATCCATCTTTTGCGACTCGGCAAATTCCTCTGCGAAGGCGGCTCGATCCCACTTGTCTTCGACAATTGCAGCCAGCGCCTTATCCATCGACATAGGGTGACCAATCCATTCGATCTTTTGGTCTTTGCCGACGATGAACGCGCATGGAATTCCGTTTTGTCCGGCAGCTTCCATGTAGTCTCTGCTGGCGGATCTGTCTGGGTCGGTGGTCAGACAATACGCGCTGGTTAGATCCCGATACGTCTTCGGTTGGTCTCCGTTTTCCTCTGCCGCTTTTCCATCTTCCGACTTCTTGGCAACTGGCGCTTTGTATTTGCGATCAAGAAACTTATCGACCGTTAGAAGATCTTCGTCGCTGATGCTGATGATCTGTACACCTTTATCAGCATACTTATTTTGCGTTTCGACGATGTGAGGCATACTGGAGATGCAAGGACCGCACCAAGTCGCCCAGAACTCAACGATGTAGACTTTGCCTTTTGCAAATTCGGTGACCGGTTTGAACTTGCCGTTGCCGTCTTGCACCCAGTGTTCGATATCAAGTGTTGGCGCAGTTGAACCGATGGTGAGATCGTCGCCGCAAACGTGCGACGTTAGACTTGTGAACCCGATGCAACCTACAAGGCTGGCGACGAAAGCATGGCGGAGTACTCTTTTCAAGTTG
>JANNNN010000529.1:0-4673 GCA_031398555.1 Planctomycetia bacterium
GTTGCCTATAAGGAAATCATCGCCGCTTCCGCCAGTGAGATTCTCAAAATTAGTTTGGCCAGTAAATCCGTTGGCTGCGCCAGTCGTTAGATTTGCGGTCACTGCCGAGACAAAGGTCGCATAGTCCAATTTGTCGATACCGCTGCCTCCGTCAACAGTTCCCTGGAACTCTACCCGTTCTTTCGCGCGGAAGGTGTCGCTAGCGTTGCCTCCCACTAGAGTTTCAAAGTTACGTAGCAGCACACCATCGACGTTTACTTCGTTGAACGAGGTTACTGTCCAAATATTGCTATTGTTGGCTCCAAGGAAGGTATCAGTGTTTAAGGAGCCGATCCATTCCGAAATACTGAGCACTGAAGCGATTTTGGTGCTCGAGCTGGCGGAAAGGTCAACCGTCACGGCATCTGGGCTGCCGGAGAAGTCGACAACGTCAGCGCCGCTTCCTCCATTGAGCGTTCCGCTCAAAGTACCCGCACCAACTATGCTGAAGATATCAATCTGCGCATTGCCAGTGAGATTCTCAATGCCGCCAAAGCGGTATCCAGCGACGAATCCGCCATCGGCCGAATCTAGAACCCAGTTCGTAACCGCATCAGGCCCAATCAGCGTATCGGTTGCCGAACCGCCATGCCAGTTTTCAAAAGACTCGAATAGAACGCCGTCGACAGAACCGCCCGTCGCAGTCACTCGCCAGACATTCGTGTTATTGGCACCGATGAAGAAATCATTGGTTGCCGATCCTTGAAATTTTTCGATACCAAGGATGCGTCCGAGGTTGGTGGCTGTCATGTCGGCGAGGTTCACTGTGACATTGGCCAGCGCACTGAAGTCAGCTACGTCGCCACCACTTCCACCATTGAGGGTGCCAGCAATCGTTCCTCCCGGTAACAGGACGAAACGATCATCAGCCGAACCACCAGACAGATTTTCGAAGCCCTCGAAGCGTATATAGTCGTTTAGCAAACCCGAGTTCGATCCGTCAATGGACCAAGTGTTGGGCGTATTCGTTGCGATAAACGTATCGCTATTTGTAACGAAGCCACCTATGAACCGCTGCACATTGCTTACAAGACCTGCATTTGTTACTCGCGACGACTGCAGGTTCACACTGATGGCCAACGAGGCGTCCGTAAAGTCCAATCGGTTGTTTCCAGAATTACCATCTATCGACGTGCTGATGTATGCTCCGGGTCCGAACTTGAATTCATCGTCAAGAACATCGCCGATGAGAATCTCCATACTACTGAAGCTCAACTGCCCGTCCAGAGAGCCTGTATTAGGGCCATTTATTGACCATAGGTGCTGACTGCCGGAGGCGGCAACCAGTGTATCGTTGCCTGCTCCACCATTGAGCGTCGCTCGGCCAGCATAAAAGGTAACCAAATCTCCCGTCCCAAGAGCGTTTACCGATCGGCTCTCGACATTGGTAGTTCTAAACGCTACGGCTTGTAAGTTAATTTCTTCTTCACGAATCTCAAAACTGTTGAAAGAGTTGTTTCCATTTATAATCAGGCTATCAGAACCAGGTCCGCCAACGGCAATCACGGAACTCAGATCGGAGTAGTTGGTGGTGCTGGAGGAGTTGAGACGAATGCCGTAGGTGCCGACGGGGTTCACCAGAGTTAAAGTAAGCGCGGTGACTGTCCAAATATCATTGCCGATCGTCCCACCCAACCAAAGCGTTCCGCCTTCTCGCAATGCACTTTTCACCTCAAGTGAGATCGACTGTTGCGTTACGGCACCATCATCATCAGTTACTGTGAATGTAACTTGGTATGTCCCTGCGCTAGTGTAGAAATGTGTTGCATCGGACAAAGTGACTGCGGGACTACCATCGCCGAAGTTCCATGAATAGCTGAGGGTATCGATAAGGCTGGGGTCGGTTGCAGTAGCGTTGAACTGGATCTCTTGCATCGTCACGGCTTGAGTTCGACTAGCGGTCAAGATGACGTCTGGCGCAAGATTCTGCACTGCAAGCGAAGTGCTGGCTTCGACGGTAGCCACGCCGTCGGAGACTTGTAACGACACAACATAGGGTATTGGTTGACCATCGACTCCAAACGCCAATAGCTGACTCCACGACAGTGTAACGGACGCGCCACTCGCGTCATCGAAATTGCCATCGCCATTGATATCCCATGCGTAAGCCAAAATGTCACCATCAAAGTCAATACCTGACCCGTTCAATGTCAGCGACTGACCTTCGTTCATTAGGTACGGACCCCCTGTGCCATCGTCAGGGATCGTTGGCGCATCATTTACTGCGATAACATTAATGGTCACGGTGGCCAAATTGGACTGCAGCATGCCATCTGAGGCACGATAAGTAAACTGTGTAGTACCGTACCAATTCGACTCGGGGTTCCAGCGTATAGTTCCATCGGGCTGGATTTCTAATGTCCCATGACTGGGTTGCGAAACGATGCTTGGGACCAAGTTGATGTCATCGACATCGCTATCGTTTTGCAAAACCGCGATAACCATTGGTCGATCTTCCAGACCACCGGCTACATCATCGAAGGCGACAGGTGCGTCATTGACCGGTGAGATAGTGATCGTAAATACCTGCGTTTCGCTGGTGTCTACTCCTCCGTTTGCTATCCCACCGTCGTCCTTCAGTCGCAAGGAGACAGTAGACGTACCGTATGCGTTGGCAGCAGCTACAAATCGCAAGCTTCCAGCCGCAGCGACAGTAGGTAGACCGATAAACAATGTCGGAGTACCAACAGAAACTACTTCAAATGAGACAACTTGCGTACTTTCATTGTCTGGTCCAGGGCTAATGAGACTGGCCCATGGCTCGACAACGACTAGGCCTGCATCCTCTTCGAGCAGCAAGTCTGGTCCCTTGATAAAACTAGGTGCATCGTTGACGGGGATGACGGTCAGTGGAAATGTGATCGACATTGAGTCTTGGTCTTCATCGGTGGCAGTGATTCGTACGAATGCTGGCAGCCCTACTGCATCGCCTACATCCAACGACCAGGTCCATGCGCCGCCGCTGGACAGCAAGATCACGCCAATGTTGGCTGCAAGCGTGACCACATCGACACCAGGATCCGAATAAGTTCCGCTGGCCGTGGCGAGGCTGTTCTCAAGAACCGGCGTTGCGGGCGATGTAACCGTAAGGGCAGGCGGTAGATTTACAACATTTAGTGAAGTCGTGACGATCGATGATACGGCTCCATCGGCATCTATCACGCGCAGCGCGATGTTCTTCGCAAGTGGACCATCAGGAGTGGCTATCACGTAGGTTGAGCCTGCGGCATCGGCAGTAAATCCGCCAGTTTGGTAGTCGAGGTCCCATTCGTATCGCACAATATCGTTCCCGGGATCACTGGAAGCAGTAGCATCGAGTGTTACGAAAGTACCCTCGTTGGCGATGTAAGGTCCGCCCGGATTTGCAGCGGGCGGAACGTTGTTGACAGTTAACGCGAGTGCCCCTGCGCTCGTGTGAAGTCCGTCTTCGTCGCGTAAATCGACACGAATTGTCGTAGGACCGGTGATATCGAAAAGCAGTTGAGCTGATGTGTTTCCCGGTTGTTCCCTTGAAGCAAACACCAAGTCATATAGAAAGGAATCGGGTAGTTCGTTGACAAGCATGAGTCCATGGTTCGAACTTGGATTATCCAACCACTGTTGTAGCAGAGCTTGAGGTACTCGCCATTCAACCCAGCGATTATCCCCAACGTAAACGATGTCAGCAGAATTCAGATACGAGGTTGAGGGCTGATTATTCCAACTCACGCTGGCTTCGTCCCATGCCGAGTTGACTTGATAAAGATCGACTCGGCGAGCCGTACTCTGATAGTAGCTCGGGTTGTTCGGTCCGCTCAAATAGACTCGAAAGGTAGCATCCCCAGCGGCTGTGAAGCGGGGCACGTTGCTCAAATCAAATTTAAACAAAGGACGCGTCGCAAGCGAGCCACCCGCCCCAGGCGTGAAATAATTAATCGACCACAAACCGGAATCTTGGCCATGCGTACTACTCGGCCCACCCAGTCCAGCCGCATCTGTAATAAAGCTATCTGCACTAACGGTCGAAATCAGACGCACCGGTTGTGGGGAGCCAGGATTGATCAACCCATTCGCGTACGTATGCGTCACCGGTCCACCATGCGCGTAAGTGTCCGAAGTACCATCCCCCCAATGAACAATGTAATGACTAACGCTGTCAGCACCGGGATCGGTGACCGCGCCTAAGTTTAAGGTATAAGGCGAACCTTCAGCGACGGTTGTGTTACCAGACAACGCGATAGTTGGTGGTACATTCACAACAGAAATTGTGTTGCCAATCGAGATTCGCAAGTTATCGATTAGCGGAGAGAATTCGCCTGACTGCAAACGAACAAACAGATTGTTGAAGCTGGCTCGACTGACTGCATTCATGGGTACATTGGCTAGCCCGCTCACAGGTAACAGCCCGAGGTTGTTTCCTTTATCTTCAGCTAGCAGGCTGATCGTGCCGCTGCCGTTAGCGTTGAGATGGATCTGAGCTTTGAGGTGCCAGGAGTTGCCTGGGTTCACGATGGGACTGGTGGCATACCAAGCTCCCGTGTTTGTCCAGATCGCTAAGCGATTGATGTTGCCACCTTCGACCCCCACGTACACTGGACCTATCCCCAATTGCAGAAGATAGGTCTCCCACCATACTCCGTTCTCTTGAATATAGT
>JANNNN010000548.1:0-2032 GCA_031398555.1 Planctomycetia bacterium
CGGCCATTTACTAGCTGTCGCGCATTCCCATGGCATCGAATTTCGATGGTCGAAGCGGATGACGAGCAACGGAGGAAAAACCGTTCGCTACGTCCAGTCCTCGCGACACGGTAATATTCCGTCAACACGCTATGAAATTGTGCTATCGGCAACCTTGCTATTTCAAACATTTGGCGACTTACAGCGCCCCGTTCGTGTGACGGGATTGCTATGCAAAAATCGGCTGCAGGCGATGCAGCGTATTTTGGAACATGAAGTGATTCACTTGACCGAAATGCTGGTTTGGGAGGACAGTTGCTGCGCAGCCCCACGTTTCCAAACTATTGCAGGGCGAATGTTTGGCCATACGGAACACAAACATAATTTGATTACACAGCAGGAACGTGCGTCGGAGAAATTTAACGTTCGTGTCGGTTCCAATGTGCAGTTCGTGCTAGATGGAGTTCGCCACCTCGGGATCGTCAATCGGATCACTCGACGTGCGACTGTTCTGGTGGCCGATTCCCAGGGCCAGTTGTACGGCGATGGAAAACGCTATCGCAAGTTCTACGTCCCCCTCAGCCATCTTGAGCTCGCTCAGGCCTAGACTGGCAGCCTAAGGGGCGCGCAAAGCACAGACGCCACTTTCACGCCTTGCATTTCCAATCCCGCGAAACGACATTTGCGATGGGCAATCTGGGAGGTTTGGTCCACAGAACTAAGCTTAACGTCAGGCCAGCCCCGGGCAGCGAAAATAATCCATATAGAGGCTGGCATAACCTTTGCTTTTGGGGGGAAACGTTGCCTAAGATAATGGTCTAAACGGAACGGTGAGTGCGATGATCGATTGCCAAGAGCGCATCTCAGGTATGTTGCAAGAGCTAGAACGCCAAGTAAGCGACTCACTGCAGCGCGAAATTGTACTAGACATGGCTGAAACTCAAGTTTTTTCAAGTCATTTTGTGAATGAACTGATTCGAATGAATTTACGTTTGAGAATGTCCGAACGGCGACTTGTTCTCATAAACGTCCAGCCGACCGTGTGTGAAGCTTTGAAACTCTTGCGTTTGGACCGCACCTTCGACTACGAACCGGCGGTCGTTTGCGACGAAAATGAGCAGACTAGCCCACCGATTAAGCAGCGGTTTGATGCTGCTGAAAAAACGTCTAATTTTTTTCTGCGAAAGTTTGCTAGCCGGTTTGCTCTGCGATCGGTGCAATAAATAGCAAGACTTACTTGGTAGATCCTCGTTCGCCCTTTCCATGTCTTCGCTGGGTCAAACTCAAAACAAAGATGTTTACACCCGGCGCTTCGATCTCTCGTGGGTATAACGCGTCGCGTGCGCTGAGGTTAGAATAGGGTTAGTCAGTCTTCAGACTTTGACCCATTTCTACTTACCCGCTTGACCGCGGGGCGGATATTTTAATGCGACACCTAGTTTCTGACCTCATCGCTGGACTCAGGTCTTTTGCGCCGGTTGTGCTGCTAGTCTGCGCGATGCGCGCGACGGCCGATGATGTCCGAGTCGCGACCATGCAGCCCGCCCAAACGAAGTCGGTAAACCCCGTCGACGCGAATGTCGTTGCAGCCCAACAGCAGCGAATCTCGGCAATGCGGAAAGCGGCTGAAGCGACCGTTGCTATCTTCGGGCTCGATGGCGGTGGTGGTGGCAGCGGGGTATTGATTGCTCCCGATGGGTATGCACTGACTAACTATCACGTTTCAAGCGCTTGCGGCGATCACATGCGCTGCGGCTTGAATGACGGCAGGGTCTATGATGCCGTCATAGTGGGAGTGGATGCGACAGGCGACGTCTCGCTGATCAAATTACTGGGGCGAGAAGATTTTCCAAGCGCACCGCTGGCGAATAGTGAAACAGTGCGGGTCGGACAATGGGTCTTTGCAGCTGGTAACCCATTTGTACTCGCCAGCAATTTACAACCGACCGTTACGTTGGGGATAGTAAGCGGTGTGAACCGCTACCAATATCCGGCCGGTACGCTACTTGAATATGCCGACTGCATTCAAACGGATGCGGCGATCAATCCCGGC
>JANNNN010000610.1:0-3132 GCA_031398555.1 Planctomycetia bacterium
GTCCGGTTTCTCACGGAACCAGCTACAATGCAATACGGTTGGTCTAATTCTTCGCAAGCAACTCAAGCAACTCGGTTAACACCCGATCGCGATCTTCACCGGAAAGTGCGATCGCCAATTGGGCTATTAACAATCCATACTTCTCGCCAATGTTATAACGAACCCCTTGCAGTTCGGTCGCCAAGAAGCGTTCCATTTGTGCGAGTTGATGGAGAGAGGTCGTCAGGTTAGCATTCTCGCCCGGCTTCAACTGCTTGACCGACGTATCGAGCAAATTAAAAATTGTTGGCGTTAGCACGTGAATGCCGAACAAGCACAAGTAGTGGCCTGCCCGCTGACCGGCCACGATTAGATTTTGTTCAGCGATGGTTGGCGTTGGTTTTTCAAGAAACATGTTGACTTCGTACAAACAAGTCGCGCGAGGCACTGGTTGCCCGCCTATGGCACCGAAGAATGCCAACTGATTTTCGCGTGTCGGTTGCACAGCTGATACTGAACACTGTTCGCGCCGGGCCACATCAACCAACTGCGCCGCGCAAGATTTGTGCGTCTTGCTGACGTAAGAATGGTCGCTGACCATATGCAAGAAAGCATTACCATTGCAAAAATCTCTCGCTCTCAACAGTGCGTCGCCATAGCCTCGCGGATTGTCCTGCTCGAAGAACGTCAGCTTCGGTGTGGCGCCGCCCAACGATTGACGGTAGCGATCCTCTTCACCAGGCCGGATGATGATCGCAACTTCATCGATCCCCGCGCCTGTGACTTCATCTAGCAACAGGTCGAGCGCGGTACGAACTTCACCTGATCGATCGACGACGGTTTGGAGCGGCAAGTGCGACTGGCTTTTTCCAGCCGCAGTAATAATCGCTTTGTTAATTTGCATAAGCTTTGACGGTTCCGGGCGATTGTTTTCGAATCGGACGCGGTAGTGGAGCAACCAAAGTTTATTTTCGGGGTCGATGGTTGTGAATTGGGTGCCACTGCCTTAGCCAGTGTGAATGAAGGAGAGAGTCTAAACGTAACGACAGAAATGTAAACTCGTTTCAGTCACTAATTAGATCTGGCGTTAGATGAGCTACGGAATTCCACTCCGCTAGCCGCCATTGATTGCCAACTCGCTCAAGATGAGTGATCGAGGTATTGTAAATCGGTTGCCAGTAATCGTCCCAATCGTCGGTGCCGAGAAGAGCGATCAAGAGAATGCGTTTAAAGTCTGCATGGATGACCAAAGCGGCTAGCTCGCCAGGAAATTCTTGCAGCCAGATTTCGGTCAAGCGGTTGGCAACCGACTGGGCACGCTGCTGGGCTTGCTGTTCAGTCTCATATTCGCGCCCGTGGTTCCACCCGTCTGCCCCAATCGTGTCGCAAATCTCCCAGCCTGGATAACTCGTTTGGAGCTCCGCACGATTCATACCGGGAGCACCGCGCAATTGGCCACGGATATGCCCGCTATAACATCCACCTTGTTCATAAATATCAGACTGCACCGTCACCGGCAGTTTGAGCGACTCGCTGCAAGGCCGAACCGTATCAAGAGATCGACGAAAGGGGCTGCAGTACAAATGCGAAACAGGATATCGTTCTATGCCAGCGGCTAAATGTTTCGCTTGCTGTTGCCCGAGTTCGGTTAAGCCGGGATCGGGAACCCGCTGAGATTCTGGCAAGGCATTGTTGGCGGATTGAGCATGTCGGATTAGTAAGATGGAAGTATTCATAAACGAGATTTATCAGGATTATCGAGTTACAAGATCATCCGTGCCAGGAAGCAGCATCTGTCACGAGTTCAAACATCATTCAATGTCCCGCTACTATCGGCAAAGCGATCGGTCTCAACCCCCAGTCGCTGCAGCATGGTGACAAACAGATTCGACAGTGGCAGATCTTGGCGTGCCGCTTCTTGTTGCCAAGGTTCAGCGCCACCGTTCCACGCCCCTCCCGCCTGCTTGTCGCCAGCATAGTTAAGGTACTGGCCGTGCTTGAATCCCATGTTCTTACCACCAGTCAGTATCAACGGATAGTTTCGCGAAAGGTGGAATGCACTCGATGCAGAGCCGAACAGCAGCAGTGAGTTATCAAGCATACTCCCACTTCCGCCAACTTCGGCCGTCGCCTTAAGCTTTTCGCAAAAACGACCATACTCTTCGCTGAGGAATCGACAATAAGTACCGAAATTCTTCCAGCCACCTGGTTCCTTGGTGTCATGTGTTAACTGATGGGTCAAATTGAAACCAACCGCTCGAGCCAAGTAGTCGCTGATGCCGATGCCGTTTTCTCTACCGATCTGATACGTTGCGACGCGAGTGGAATCCGTCTTGAATGCAAGATAGATCAGCTCAAACATCGTCTGAAGGTAGGTCCGAGGATCGTCGGGCGTGATGTCGAGCTTCAAGTGATCGACGTTAACGGTGGGTAGCGTAATGTTGAACCAACGCTTGGCCTTCTCAACTTTAATTTCCGTTTCGCGAACCGACTGGAGATACTCGTCCAGCGAGCGTTGATCGTAAGTCGATAGCGTGTCCCGCAATGAACGGGCATCAGCCATGAGATCATCCAAGGCACTCTGACTGAGCGCAAGTCGGCGGGCCGCGTCTTCATCGCTTTTCACGAAGAGCATATCGAAGATACGCTTGGGCCGATGCTCGGCTGAAATGGCTCTGCCATTTTGATTGAATGACATCGTATGTGTCCCGCGCGGCGTTCCGGTGCCACCATCGGTCGACATCACGAGCGACGCAATTCGAGTTTCATTGCCAATGTACTCAGCATAACGCTGGTCAAGGGATATCGAGTTCATATAGTCGCCCGAAGGGCCAGTCGGTGCTCCAGTGAGAAACTGATCAGCATTCGAATGTCCATGAATGCTCCGCGCGGAAGGATGCGACAAGCCAGACAAAACGGTCATCTCGTCACGCAGCAGTTCCAGCGGCTCGAGGCATTTTGTCAAAGTAAAATCTCTTCCACTGCCATGTGGAAACCAAGCCCAATCGGTGTAGGCAGGATCCTCTGCAAGCGGCATGGGCACGCCATCGGGCATATAAAAACAAGCCAAGCGTTTCGGTGACGCGGGTGGTTGCTGACCAAACGCGAGACTGGTCAGTGATTCGAACCACGGCAATGCCAGCGCAAGTCCGG
>JANNNN010000611.1:0-2301 GCA_031398555.1 Planctomycetia bacterium
CAATTTGATCGCAGAATTTCTTGACGACTCCTACGGCGATTGGCGTGCCGCAAGTTCGATGCAACGGATGAGATGTAACCTTCAGAGAATTGGAGACTGAACTTGGAAACGAGAATTTCCACCCTTGGGATGGAAGATGTCGGACAGCGAGGCTTGTTTTGGCTGGGTGAATGTCGGTCACGATTGCGGGCCGCTGGTGCGGTTCTTGGGAGAACGCGGTGTGCGAATAAGCGGTGGACAGCGCTGGGACTTACCCAAGTTTGTCCGCATTTCGATTGGCACCGAACAGGAGAATGATCAACTGATTTCAGGTATTCTCGCCTTTGCAAAGGCATGAAAGCCGGTCTTCTAACGCTTTTGGAGAGGAGCGCCGTTGAGATTTCTGGTGCGGTTGAGCACAATAGAGGCTGCGGCAACAATCCCTTTTGCCGTGGAATCAAGCCTTGCCGACGCTTGGTCCAACTCCGCGTTCTCCTCCTGAGCCACCTAAATCTATGCCAATCAAACTGAAATGCTCATGCGGTCAAGTTCTCAGCGTGCCTGACAATTTGGCTGGCAAGAGTGGCAAGTGCCCAAAGTGCCAGAAGGCGATTCAAATCCCCAATCCGGCGGCGGTTAAAGCAGCCGCGCCGGTCGCAGTGCCGGCTCAGAAGGCCGCCGCACCTGCGCCAAAGGCCAGTCCAGCCAAAGCTGCCCCAGCAGCCGCCACCAAAGCACCCGTTGCTAAAGCTAAAGCGACAGCTCCAGTCCAAGTTGCGGCGGCGCAGCCGATAAACAAGTTCGACAGTTTGCTCGACGATGCAGGCTTAAAGAAGAAGACAGGGCCGGTTTGCCCCAAATGCGGCGTTGGAATTCGGCCTGGAACGGTGTTGTGCACGGGTTGTGGTTTGAATTTTGAAACGGGAGAAATGGCGACCGGATTCGAGGCAGTCACGGCATCAATGGAATTTAGGAATGAATTCCTGCAGGAAGCTGCTCACAATATGTCACGTGATCTCGTCATGGATGATCGCCGAGAGAAATCCGGGATTCCATGGTGGATGATTATGTCCTATTTCCTTGGCGCGGTCACCCTGTGTGCAGCAGGTGTGGTGATCGTTGACGGACGTTTTAACGAGCCCGCAGCGGCAGGAACATTTTTGGGAAACGTTCAAAGATTGCCTGTATTCGTTGTGTTGGGCATGACCGCTCTACTTACCGGCCAATTCATTCATGCCTTTGCACACCTCAGTATCGTGGTGTTTGGATTCAAGCAGGGGATTGGCCCTGGGTTCGGGTGCTTGATGGTCCCGTTCTTCTCTTATGTTTACGGCATCATGCATTGGGCCGACAACAGGCAAGCCATCATGGCGATCGTCACGTCGATTGTTACGATTAGTGCCGGGATTGCCATGGTTATCTACGGAGGCGGGTTCAGTACGATTCAAGCGATCATGTAGCAGCAGGCTGCGGCTCATGATACTTCGAGTTAGGAAATCTCTATTTTTAAAAGCTCACTAACTCATCCAACGATTAGCGTTCGCTAAGGAAAGCAACAACATGCCCATCAGTCCAAGAAAACCGAGACACGGCGCCGTGGGGGTGGTCGTCGAAGGGGGGAAATTCCTTGTGATCCGCCGTAGTCTCTTGGTGAAAGCCCCTGGCCTGCTTTGCTTTCCCGGCGGAGCCATTGAACAAGGAGAAACACCTGAGCAGGCTGTCGTACGCGAACTTGAAGAAGAATTGGCACTCGTTTCACTCTCGGCCAAACATCTGTGGCATAGTCGCACATCTTGGGGTACGTTGCTCGAGTGGTTGCTTGTCGAACGTCACCAGGAATCGCCGCCGATACCCAACCCCCGAGAAGTTGCCGAAGTGATGTGGTACGAACCCGCGAGCTTGTTGCAACAACGCGATTTGCTCGGCAGTGTTCCCGATTTTTTTGCGGCCTGGGCCCACGGTCACTTTCAATTGCCCGATGCAGCCGGCATGCCCAATAGTAGGTGGAAATCGTTAGCTCGTGGGTAACGTGGGGTGTGTGAAGCGACCGCCCTTGCCCGTGGGGAATAACTTCACGCAAGTCAGACGTAGGCTGACACACAGCACCAAATTCAAGGTAGCGGACGCGTAACACACCATGCGTGTCGTGAGCGATTTTAATATTAGCGAGTGTGCGGGTGCCTTAACCGCTCCACGCACCTGACGTTGACCACTTTGTCGGGTGTGTGAAGCGACCGCCCTTGCCCGTGGGGAATAACTTCACGCAAGTCAGACGTAGGCTGACACACAGCACCAAATTCAAGGTAGCGGACGCGTAACACA
>JANNNN010000652.1:0-4442 GCA_031398555.1 Planctomycetia bacterium
GCGTTGTGCCCGCCAGCAATTCAAAGAGTATTACGCCCAACGAATACACATCGGCCCGCGCATCGACATCAGAACTCCATGTCATTTGCTCAGGGCTAACATATCTTGGAGTTCCAATCCACTGCGCGGCACCGGTCAAGCGGGAATTCGATTCGTGGTCACTAGCCAACGCTTTAGCAACGCCAAAATCGATAACTTTTACTGTTGCTGTTCCAGCGCGCTGGGCAACCAGTATATTTTGTGGCTTTAGGTCGCGGTGAATGATCCCCAGATCGTGCGCATGCTGGACGGCCGAGCAGACATCCTGAAACATACGCAGACGGCTCGCAATTGTTAATCGATGCAGGTCGCAATAGTCGACGATGGAGACACCTTGAACCAATTCCATAGCAAAGTACAGGCGTCCGGTTTTATCGACGCCAGAGTCCACAAACTTAGCGATGTTGGGGTGATCGAATTTGCTAAGTGCAATACGTTCTAAATTGAATCTCGATACAGCTTGGCGAGTATCCATTCCGGCTTTAATAATCTTAAGTGCCACAATTTCCTGTGGTTGAGCTGTACGGCGAGCAGAGTAAACATCCCCCATTCCACCTTGGCCAATTAGTTCCATTATTTGGAATTCGCCGATGGTCGTCCCTACTATGCCGTCATCAAAAGCGTCGATCTGTAATCGCTCGAGGTACTCGCCCTCATGATAACTGTCCAGTAGCGATAGTATACGAGCGCGAAACGCAGCGCTCTTGCCGCATCTGCGATCTAAGATGGATTCAATATCGCCCCGCGATTTGGCTGACAGGACTTCCTCAAAAATTGCCGCTTCGTTGTCATGCTCGTTGGAATTCATTGCATCCTTTTGTCAGACAGCAGTTACCCGGTACGGTATATACACTACCTTTGAGTGCTTCAAAACGAGAAAATCAAAAAGTCAAATTCCGGCAAAGCGGAACTGGGCTGTACTCCGATCTGCCTCGAACGGCTTCGGACGCATTATAGTTTATTTGAAACACTGCATAGTTTTAGATAATTCGACACGTCATATCTGAGTGAGCACGGGTGCGAAAACGCTAGTGGAGACTTGCGTCGCTAAGGCGCGAGCCGCGAGATTGTCCAAGACTCGGGTTGGTCTTCGGATTCGGTTCTTGAGTAGAGAAATCGATCGTGGAGTCGGTTGGGACGGCCTTGCCAAAACTCGACGCGAAGAGGCTTCAATAGATAGCCACCCCAGTAGTCGGGCCGGGGGATGACTTGCCCGCCAGCGTAGGTTTCAGCCAACTGTGCCGCACTCGTTTCTAATTGTTTTCGATCACGAAGCGGCTGCGACTGAGGACTGATTACGGCCCCGATCTGACTGCCCCGAGGACGCGCGTGGAAGTACTTGTCGCTGACGTCAGACTCAGTCAACGAGACAACGCCCTCCACGCGCACCTGCCGCTCGATGTGTGGCCAATAAAAAACGAGCGCCGCATGCGGATTGTCCAACAATTGCTGAGCCTTGTCCGAACGATAGTTGGTGAAGAAGGTGAATCCCGTCGCATCCACCGTTTTTAACAAAACGATCCGAGCCGAAACTCGTCCGGAACTATCTGACGTCGCCAACGTCATAGCCGTGATCTCGAGCCAATAAGGTGCGGGAGTAGCATGAGCGTACTCCAAGCACTTGAGAAACTCGGCAGTCGGGTTGGCCTCTAAAGCCGACAACTCCAATAGCGATTGATCGTAGTTCCGACGAAAGTCCTGTATTTCCATTCCAGTTTGCATCCAAAATTTGGGAGCGAGCTCATGCGCAAAATTATAAAGTGTTTTCAGTGACGAAATAGTTAGCCTCGAGCCAAAACAGCTGCGTCGTTCTCCATTGATTTTGGCACACTAGTTGCATTTTACCAAAGCGTGTTGCGTAAGTTGTCAGCTTGACACATTCTACCTATCGAGGGGACGGTGATGAACCGATTGGATTCCATAGAAGACCACTTCGAAGGCTGTATGTTGGTCGCTTCACCCACTTGGCGGAGTGAACTATATGACCGTAGTGTCTGTTTATTGGTTCATCATGGCAAAGAGGGGTCAGTAGGAGTAGTCTTGAATCGCAGTTTTCCCGATAGCCCCAATGAACTCTGGGAACATTTGACAGGAAAAACCGCAACTGCTGGATCACAGCGCAGGCTGCATTTTGGGGGGCCAATGTCAGGACCCGTCATTGCCCTGCACAGCCAGCCCGAATTAGCCGAATACACTCCTGTTGATGGTGTTTACGTAGCAGCACGCTTGGAGAACCTGCAACAACTGGTTCAGTCTCAAGTTAATGATGACTTACGAATCATCGTCGGGCAAGCCACATGGAAACCAGGGGAGCTTGAGACGGAATTACGTGAAGGAAAGTGGCTGCCGATTCCCGTATCGCCCCAGTTGGTGTTCGCAAGCGACGACGAAATGTGGACAAGAGCGATGAAACAAATTGGAAACCATTTTGTAGCTTCTATATCCGGCGCTACCGGCCAGCCAGCTAGTGTCTTACTGAACTAGTCAGAGCAGGAGTGGATGTTCGGAGATTGCAAAAGAACCTGTTGGCTGAACCTAAATCTCACGTCAACGCAACCGTAACACCATGAAACTGCGGATCTGCTGCGTTAGAGCCCGCTCAGTTGGCAAGCGTTCCATACTGCTCGCGCCATAGAAGCCCGCAAGGGCAGGCACTCTTTTCAGCATATACGCTGCGTCGGCGGGTTCGGCGATTGGACCGCCGTGACAAAGAACAAAAACGTCTTCACGAACGCTCTTAGCCGCATCCGTGATTTTCGTGACCTCTGGAACACAATCTTCAAGCGTTTTAGATGTCCGAGCTCCAATCGAACCGCTCGTCGTTAACCCCATGTGCACAACAATGATGTCCGCCCCAGCCTCGGCCAGCAACTTTGCCTGCTCGGCGTCAAACGCATAAGGCGTTGTCAACATTCCCATTTGATTCGCGGCGGCCACCAAGTCAATTTCAAGACCAAATCCCATTCCGGTCTCTTCCAAGTTTGCTCGGAAAACACCATCGATCAAACCGACTGTTGGAAAATTCTGGATTCCGGCGAATCCCATATCTTTCAGTTCACGCAGAAAAGAATCTCGCAGCATAAACGGATCGGTCGCGCACACGCCCGCCAGTACCGGAGTGTGCTTGACGACCGTTAGGACTTCGTAGCCCATCTCGCGAACAATCTGATTCGCATTCCCGTACGGCATCAATCCGGCCAGTGAACCACGACCAGCCATTCGATAACGCCCCGAATTGTAGATAACAATCAAGTCGATGCCAGCAGCTTCTTCGCATTTAGCACTGATGCCAGTGCCCGCTCCACCACCGATAATCGCTTCGCCGCGGGCAACTTTCTCGCGGAGTTTTTTTAGAATGGATTCACGATTCATCGCGCCGCCCAACTCAATCTGTATGACCACGCAAACGCAAGTCTGCTCGAATTATTACTATGTAGCACAATGTCGCAGATTGGACGTTCCGACGCCAATGCTGACGCCGGCGCTACTTTTGCGGAGCAAAAGGCGACACTTAATACTAACTAACGTCAATGGCATGAACGATGGGTGACGATTGGTCGGCTTCCGATCGAAGCCGACGTAATTGCCCGCACGCGGCCTGGATTCGATCCCCTTTTCTTTGGCGGAATAGCACGTTGATCCCGCCCTCGACCAAAATTTTGCGGAAGCGGTGAATCGCGTCAGCCGATGGAGTTTCATACGGCAAGCCCTCCACGGGATTGTAGGGAATCACGTTGAGCATGCTCGTTCGTCCCCCCAGCAACTCGACCAATTCCCGCGCGCAAGCAGGTGTATCATTGATCTTGCTCAGCAATACGTATTCAAACGTCAATCGTCGGCCCGTTGCATCAAAGTAATTTTCAGCCGCTCGCAAGATATCTTTGATACCGATGCGCACATTGATCGGTACCAGTTGATTGCGCAGTTTGTCGTTCGGTGCATGCAAGCTGATCGCTAGATGAAACGGCGTAGCATGTTTTGCCAATCGCTCGATGGCGGCCGGTAAGCCCACTGTGCTGATCGTGATTTTGCGAGGACTGATGCCGAGTCCCTTCGGATCTTTGGCAACCTCCAGAGCCGCCAGTACACGCTCCAGATTGGCAAGTGGTTCGCCCATGCCCATCATTACAATGTGGCTCAGACGTTCTTCATCCGGCAGCAGACGTTGCAGCCGCAGCATCTGCTCGAGGATTTCACCCCGTGTCAGATTTCGATCAACGCCGTCCATTCCACTTGCGCAGAATACACAACCCATCGCGCAACCAACTTGGCTGCTCACACAGATCGATCGCCTTGTTTCCTCGCGCAGTAAAACGCATTCGATTCTGCCTCCATCTGCCAAGCGTAGCAGAAGTTTCTCGGTGCCATCGTCAGCCTGCTGATGAGCCGCAACTTCCGATGTC
>JANNNN010000738.1:0-6350 GCA_031398555.1 Planctomycetia bacterium
TATCAATACTAGTGGGTTCGCTGGTATTTTTTTATTGTCCGTTTGCCTTACTTAGCGCCAATTGCCAGCCGGGCTTGTTCGTTCCCAGGCAGAGCATTGAACCCCGTTGTATAGCGTTCACCGAGAAGTTTGTTGTGAACCGTACTTTTTGATGTACCGATTGGCATATACTACTTCTTTTTACCAACCTGGTGAAATCAACTTTTCTGTTCATTTGATCAAGCAAACGAAGCCACATTAAAAACTGGAAAACTGATGACCAATAGTTCAACCGCCACCCTGCTGGCGGGTATTCCAAGTGAAAACCCCGCGTTCTTCCATCGAGTGCGATTTGCAGTAGGCGACCCGGCCGCCTGGCTCTCGTTCAATGTTGCCGGTCAGCAGAGGACCGAATTCATCGTCCGCGATATCGAGAAAGATCGAGCGATCAAACAAGTCAAAGCAGATCGCGTAAGCTGCCCGGCCGACTTTGAACCTACGGGCGGCCTTTCTGGCGATCGCGCAACCGCAACGGCGCAGGCGGTGGCTGAGTGTGCGCGGCGGGCTGGTGTATCGGCCGTAACCACCGACCGAACCTTGCCATTCATTTTTGCTTGGCACTTACAACAAGTCGGCATTGCAGTCGAGTATTCAGCCGACCTCGGCGTACTCGATCGTCGCGTCAAAGATACTCAAGAATTGGAGTGGTTGGCCGCGGCACAACAAGCCACTGAAGCAGCCATGTTGATGGCTTGTCAAACTGTCGCTCGAGCCACAGCCAATCGCGATGGCAGCTTGCTGCACGACGGTGCGGTGCTGACCAGCGAACGCCTGCGAAAAATGATCAGCGTGTTTTTGCTCGACCTGGGTTATGCTACCCCCAATGATTCGATAGTCGCATCGACGCCGCATTCGGCTGATTGTCATGAACGGGGCAGTGGACCGCTCTATACCGGCCAGTCAGTCATCGTCGACATTTTTCCGCGCTGCCTTACGACTTCTTACTGGGGTGATTGCACGCGCTCAGTTGTCCACGGCGATGGCAGCGATGAGATGAAGAAGATGCATGCCGCAGTGGTTGACGCGAAAGCTCAGGCAACGCTCGCAGCCAAAGCCGGGGCAACGTCGGACGACGTTCACGGAGCCACAAAGTCGACGCTTGCCAAACATGGCTATCCGTTTGTGCGAGGCGAAATTTCGGATACACCCATTTTGCCTCATGGGACCGGTCATGGAATTGGGCTCGAGTGTCACGAGCCGATTTTGCTCGATGATCGCGGCGGCCAATTGCTCAAAGGCGAAGTTTTTACAATTGAGCCAGGACTCTACAGTCGCAACTTCGGCGGCGTAAGAGTCGAAGATATGGTCGTCGTTACTGATGGAGCGCCTCGGAATTTAAATAAACTGCCAGAAGGGCTCGATTGGCGCTGAACTGTAGCTTGGGACCATTTGTCCCGAGCATCACACGTGCGGAGCGTCAAGATTTAATTTTAGGGACGTGCTCCCCAAAGCTGGACGCTTCACAAGTGAATGTAGTCTCGTGTCCGTGCCAGCTGTCAGCTGCTCGATCCTTAATTTCCGCCCGTACTAAAACTTGGCGTTACTGGAGCTAAAGCTTTTCCACGCCCGAGTGCTCCGGTGGCATTCCTAAGCCACGCGCGATGAGCTCCCGAGTGCTCTTCGCCTGCAATTTTTTTCGAGCGCTCGTCAGCTGGGCTTCGACTGTTCGTTTGCTGATATTTAACAAACGCCCCACACGATCGGCTGTTAACCCGGCAGCGGTATGATGAACCACTTCTTGCTCACGTTTACTTAGCAATTGATAGTCCTCCCCATACCAAAACTGCCTGAACTCGTGAAACTTAGTCGCGAAGTCGCAAAGCAACATTTTTTCCTCATCCGTAAAATGCGGCTCTTGTTTTGTGCGGCCAACTTCGTCGCTCCGAATTATAATTTCAGCTAGCTAAAGATGGTTACGAACAACAATCTCGAGAGCCGCACTGTGTAAACGGGAATTAGTTGCCAACACGCTGGTTTTAGCGATTGGAAGTCGATTACCTTTCCCGTCCGTGATTTTTCCGTCCGCTTCTTCAAGGATCAATCCACCAGCGGCGAAATCCCACGGCGAAAGTTGATACTCGAAGAACACGCCGAACTGGCCATCAGCGACTTGGCAAAGGTCCAGCGCGGCGGCTCCAAAACGACGGATGCCATGTATCTGTTGTTTGAAGAAATCGTAAATCGACTTCAAAGTGGCTTCCATCATGGCCCCGCGATCGTAATAGAAACCAACACCGACCATGGTCTCAGATAAACTTTTGTGCGAGTTCACATTCAGTCTTCGGCCGTTATGAAAAGCTCCTCCGTCTCGAGTCGCCCAGTACCAATCGCCTCGCACTGGATTGACCACAACACCACAGACCGCCTGCCCCTTGTGGAAATAAGCAATCGATACCGCAAAGTGGGGAATACGGTGTGCGAAGTTGTTGGTGCCATCAAGTGGGTCGACGATCCACAAATTCTCTGCCTGAATGTCCCCTGCATTCTCTTCTTCACCCAGAATTGCGTGCCCAGGAAACGCAGCTAAAATCGTCTTCGCAACAGCCTGTTCGGACTGCACATCCGCATCGCTCACCAGATCGAAAGCCGCCCCGCCTTCTTTATGGCGCATATCGACGCCGCGCTGAAAGAAATCCATCACTACCTGGCCCCCCGCTTCGGCTGCTTCAAATGCGGTTCGCAGATGGCCATCCAGCGAGCTCTTGAAGTCAGCGGTTATAATAAACGGCTCAGGAAAACTCACTTGAGGGACTTTCGACTGGATGGAAAGGGGCAAACTTTTGTCAACCTGCACAATTCTACCTTTGGCATCGAAAAGCGAAAACGAGTTGCAATTCGCTATTTACCGCTAATTGACGCCGGGTGTTTTTCGTCTTAAAATCGATCCACACATGGTGGGTGTAGCTCAGTTGGTAGAGCGCTGGATTGTGGTTCCAGATGTCGCGGGTCCGAGCCCCGTCACTCACCCTTGTTAAAACCCAGCGATTCGTTGGTAAAAACGATTCCTGACCGCCGGTCAGTGCGCACTGTTTGAAAAGACCAAACCGGGAAAACTTCCCGGCTAGCCTTTCAGGAGCGCTCTACTATGCGAGTCCCTTCATATCGCCGCCATTCGAGCGGACAAGCCAGAGTTACGCTTAACTCAAAAGACCACTTGCTGGGGCCGTATGGCTCGCCAGAGAGCAAGGAAGCCTATGGCAGACTGATTGCCGAATTCAACGCCTCAGCCAAATCGATGTCGTTTGGAAAGAATCCTAATCTTCTGAAGATGGATGACGTTCTACTCTCGTTCGTGCGTCATTCCAAAGTCTACTACCAGGGCAGCGATGAACACTATCAGTACGTCTTGACCGCGAGACCAATCGCGGAGCTATATGGCAGCATTCTCGCTTCAGAGATAGGGCCGCCTGAATTTAAAGCCATCCGGGAATGGTGGCTTTCGGACAAAAGCCGATCGCGCCAGTACGTAAATAAGCAAATGAAACGCACGCTGCGTATCATCCGCTGGGCAGTTGGTGAGGGAATGATTCAGCCGACGACCGTTACGGCGCTTGAGTGTATCGACCCGTTGAAAAAAGGCCGATGCAACGCCAGGGAATCGAAGCGCATTCAACCCGTCGAATCTGAGACCGTCAAAGCCACTCTGCCACACTTGACGCAAGTTGTTGCGGATATGGTGCGATTCCAGCAACTAACGGGCTGCCGCCCCGGTGAGCTTTGCAAGATCAAACCGAAGATGGTAGACCAAAGTAAAGAAGTTTGGACCATAACCCTGTCGGAGCACAAAACGGCTTACCGTGGAAAGCTGCGTACCATCTACGTTGGTCCACAAGCGATAGCGATACTGAAACCATATTTGCTCCGTGCAGCCGATGCATTTTGCTTCTCGCCTATCGAGTCTGAGAAGCAGCGGCGACAAGCCATTCACGAAGCCCGCAAGACTCCAATGAACAGCGGAAACCGTCCCGGCTCAAACAACGCCCGGCGGCCACGTAAAGAACCAGGGAACCACTACACCGCACAGAGTTATGGCCGATCAATTTCCTATGCGTGCAAGCGTGCCAAGCTTCCGCAGTGGGCACCAAATCAATTGCGACATAGTGCAGCAACAAGCATTCGCAAGGAATTTGGCATTGATGCGGCGAGCGTGATTTTGGGCCATTCCGATTGTGGTGTTACCCAAATTTATGCCGAGCAGGATCAGGCCAAAGCGATTCTTGTAGCAAAGGCGGTGGGATAATGTACGACCTCCTAGAAGACGCCATCCGCGCAGCACAGGAAGCAAAACAAGCAATTATTGCGATTGAGGCGACCAAGCAAAACCGAGCGACACTCGACGGTGCCTACAACGCTTTGACCGAGTCAATAAAGCAACTAACGAAACTTTTGCAAGTCGAAGTTGCCAGATAGTTTTCATCTTACATCGTGAGGGGGAGTAGCTACCCCCGTGCCAGTCGGCTGCGTTTCCCTTTAGGACGCTTGCCGACTGGCAGCGATTTTACAACTAAGGGATTCTGATTATGGAAGCGACCGAGCGCCAGGCTATTCAATACCGCGCTGCTAATTTAGCGCTGGTGACTGCGCAAGAATGCTGCGAAAACGCTAGGGCCTGTTTAAGCGAAAGAGGGTTCATCCGGAATTTGCGTGCGCGTGGTTGAAAAAAGCGGGACATAGGTTCTCATTTTGGTTTCTTACCACAGAATCAAAGGAGAGAGCCCTATGTCCCAGTCAAAATTGTACAGTCTCTTCGGCATCTATGGCTATAGTGTGACCAATACCAAGGTTGAAGACCAGGTGCTTTACACTTACGTTGAACCACAACCACATCGGGTGTGCTGCTCGAGTTGCAAGGGCAAGGATGTGATTCGTCGAGGGAGTAGTGAGCGCATGCTTCAATCATTACCGATTGGCAACAAGGTAACCTATGTGGTCGCGACGCTCCCAAGGGTTGAGTGTCGAACTTGTGGCGTCGTTCGGCAGGTTCAAATTGGCTTGGCCGATCACCGGCGTAGTTACACGCATGCCTTTGAGCGATATGCCTTGGGCCTCGTCCAACGCATGACGATCAAAGATGTAGCTGAGCACCTTGGTGTCGGCTGGGACAAAATCAAGGACATTCAGAAGCGATACTTGCAGCGTCATTATGCCAACCCACCGCTCAAGGAAGTCCGTCGAATTGGCATCGATGAGATCTGTGTTGGACGCGGTTATCGCTTTATGACATTGGTCTTGGATCTCGATAGCGGTGCTATTCTATTCGCTGGAAAAGGTAAAAATGCCGCGGCTTTGAAGCCTTTTTGGCGTCGCTTGCGATACTCAGGTGCAAAGATTGAAGCGGTAGCGATGGATCTATCTCGGGCTTTTCAAAAGGCCGTCGAAGATAACTTACCTGACGCTGAAGTGATCTTTGACCGGTTCCATGTAATCAAACTGTATAACGAAAAGCTAACAGCGCTGCGTCGCGAACTGCATCGTCAAGCCACGGAAGATTTGAAACGAGATGTACTCAAAGGCACGCGTTGGTTGTTGCTCAAGAATCACGAGAACCTCGATCCCACCAAAGGTGAACCTGGCCGCTTAAAGGAAGCCCTCGAGTTAAATGAATCGCTGGCTGCGGCATATTACCTTAAGGACGATCTCAATCAGCTCTGGGAGCAAGACAGTGCATTCGCCGCGCAGTTGAAGATCTACGATTGGTATCACCAAGCAATGGCCTCCGGCGTTCGGCATTGTCAAGAGTTCGCACGCACTCTACTGGCACACGCACACGGTATTCTAGCTTGGTATAAGCACCCGATATCCAACGGCCAGGTCGAAGGAACCAACAACAAAATCAAAACCATGAACCGCCAGCACTACGGACTACGCGACCAGGAATTCTTCATACTGAAGCTTTATCAACTTCATGAAACAAAGTACGCTTTAGTCGGATGAACCATTATTTTTTCCAAATCGGTGAACAAAAAGCTTGACTGGGGGTTTGCAGCCCCTAAACTACTCCCTATATAGTACGAATGAACAGGCGATAGAGGAATGACTATGTCACACTCGCACTGGTGGAATCTTGTTAATCGTTACTTTCTGGCTCTCTGCTTTACAGCAGCCCCCCCGTTTTGCGAGTTTGCATTTTCTCAGACCGAGCGATCTGACATTATTACTAAGAACGTGGTGGCTACGGAGAGTGCCATGAGTCTTAAATGGGAACGGATAAAATCTGAACCCATTGAACTCAATGTTTCATTAGGCAAACTCGTGGAGGAAATTCCATTGAACTTGGGAGAGTGTTTTGCTGATCGTGAGATACCAATTCG
>JANNNN010000796.1:0-3491 GCA_031398555.1 Planctomycetia bacterium
GAGGTGAAGGATTTGAGTGGATCGACTGCATGAATCGTGGCGACAGCATGATCAGCTTCGTACGCAAAGCCGAAGACCCACGCGACTTCGTCATCGTCGCTTGCAACTTCACCCCAGTTGTCCGAGAAGGCTACAGGATCGGTGTTCCTCAAGCTGGATTCTATCGCGAGATTTTTAATAGCGATTCATCTTTCTATGCGGGCAGCAATGTCGGGAACTTCCCCGGCTGCAACGCGGAAAAGATTTCCCACCACGGTCGTCCTGCCTCTTTGGGTTTGACGCTGCCACCGCTGAGCGTCGTTGTACTCAAACCTGACGCTTAGCTCCGCGTTCACAAGCTGGAAGCCGACTGAACTAACTGACGTACCGTAATGATGCCAGCTTAGCTGCGATATTCAAATCGCTCTAAGCTTCCAGGGCAATTCGCAGTGACGCTAATTTCTCATAAGATTTGTCTTGAAAAAGTCGGTCATCAGCTGTTGCATATGAGCCCGCTGTTGGGGATCCGCGATCCCGTGTCGGTTCTTAGGATAGATCATCAAGTCAAACTGTTTACCTGCATTCTGCAATGCGTCCGCGAATTGCAAGGTGTTGCTCAAGTGCACATTGTCATCGCGTTCGCCGTGGATGAGCAGCAAGCGCCCGCTCAAATTTCCCGCTGCCTCCACCACTGAACTGGATTTGTACCCTTGGTAGTTGTCCTTGGGTAAGTCCATATATCGCTCGGTGTAAACCGCATCGTAATTTCGCCAGTCAGTGACCGGCGCTCCCGCAATGCCCGCCCGAAACAATTTGCTATGCGTGAGCGCGTAGGATGTAAAATAGCCTCCATAACTCCAACCCCACAACCCGATTCGTTCGCCGTCGGCCCAGAGTTGTTCGGCAACCCATTTCGCGGCATCTTCCAAGTCATTTAGTTCAACCTTTCCAAGATCTTTTCGAATCGACCAAGTGTCCTTGATACCGCGGCCGCGGGCTGAACGATTGTCGCAGAGTACGACAGCGAATCCTTGTTGGCAGAGCATTTGATGCCACCAGTAGCTCGCACCCGACCATGCGTTCTTCACAGTCGGAGCTTGAGGGCCACCATAAACATGAAACACGACAGGCAATTTCCTTGCCGGGTTTTGAACATCAACGCCACTTGGCAACATAATCAGACTTTGTAGTTCGAGCCCATCACGGGCCTTGATCGTTGTAGCAATCGGTGATTGCAGGTTTAAGTATTGGTAACGATCCGAAGTCAGTGATTCGAGGACTCGCAATTGCTGCCCGTCGATTGCATGCAGGCAAGCCAAGGGCGGAACCGTCAGGCTGCTGAACACATCAATAAAGTACTTGCCCGACGCATCGAAGGTCGCTCGATGCGTGCCTGGTGCGGAAGTCAGTTGGTGGATGCTCGCTCTTTGCAAGTCGACGGCGATCAGCTGCGACTCAGTAGGATGCGAGATGTTGCCATTCACAAACGCAGTCAACTTGTCGCTTGACACACTCAGCAAACTGTCGACGTCCCATTCGCCGCTTGTAAGCGGGATACGTTTGCCTGTGGTCGAAGAAACGCGATACAAGTGACGTCTACCCGTTGGCAGGTCACTCAGCCACAAGAAATCACCATTGGCAATGAATTCTGGCGTTCCGAGTACTTCGATCCATCCCTCGGTCGACTCGGTGAACAACGTCGCGGCTTTTCCAGTAGCACGATCGACACGTACGACGGATTGCTTGTTTTGCACACGATTAAAAATCTGCAGCCACAACTCATTCGTGGGCGACCACGTCACGCGAGCAATCAAGCGATCTGATTCGTCAAACTCGGTCAGACCCACCTGCTGCAAGTCGCCCGACGCAACATCAACAATCCACATCCGAGCGATGGGCAGCGGGTCACCTGCTTTGGGATAGCGAGTGTCCTCCAACTGTTGTCGAAAATTAATGCTATCGGAGACTTGATAATGGAGCACGGGGGTCTGGTCAAGTTGCAAGAATGCAAGCTGCTCTCCATCGGGGCTCCACCAATAGGCTTTGAAATTTCCGCGGCCGTACAGTTCCTCTTGATAGACCCAATCGAGTTTCCCGTTGAGTAATTCTTCCGACCCATCTTTCGTAAGTTGTTTTAGCTCAGTGGATTCAGTAGCCACGACCCATAGATTGTTATCGCGAAGAAAGGCTACATGCTTTCCATCGGGACTAAGTTCAGCAAACTCTTCGTCTTCGGTATCGGAATGCGTCAACTGTCGCGCTGCTCCAGATTGTGCATCGAAGTAATACAGATCGCGTCGGTGCGGCACTAAGGCATGCTTGCGATCTGCAGAAAACGACTTAAGCGTTGCGGCAGAGCGAGCATTTTCGACTGTGAAGGCCGTCAATGCCCCAAGTTTTTGAGCCATAGTCTGCAGTTCTTCTAGGGGACGCATTGCGCCAGTCGCTGCATCGACTGCAAACGTTGCGTCGCCACGGAGCATCGTATACTCGGAAGTGTCGCCAATCCACGTTGCACCCTTAAGTGCTGCGCCGCTGTATTCAACTGTTTTTCCCGGCGCGTATAGATGCTCGAGCGTGATTACTTCAGTGGCCGGAACCTGATCTAGCGCTGTCAAAGAGGACGCGGCAACTGCGCTAACAACACGTTGCACCGGAAAAGGCTGCCCGATTTCAATATCGGGATCAAAGAAGTTCCATACCGTCAAACTATCATCGGCCTCAGGTTCAAGCATATGAGCGGCCAGTAAACCCAGGGGCTGCGAAGTTTCTACGATGTAAGTTCCCGTCGGCAGAACCGTTTCGGCGGCCACCACTTTAGCATCCACGTCCAGCATGACGTGACCTTGAAATGCAGTGGCGCGTTTCAGGTTAAAAACGTCATAGCGCTCTGCCTGCACTTTTGCGCCGCCCTGGAGTCGCTTGATTTGGATTCCATGTTTAGCCAAATGGCTAACCGCCCACGCGTACTGTTCGCCGATCGCATAGGCATGGGGCAAGGTCACCGAGTTAACCGCTTCAGCTCGATTCCAAAGCTGGACGGTATAGTCTTTTGGAAGGTAGTTGGCGGCGGAATCTGGGCCAAAGGGTGCCTTTGGTGGAGCACCGCCGGGTTGCTGGTAGCCTTTAACACTTAGTGCCGCTCCAGTCGGTGCTAATTTCGCATCGAGCGCCAATAACTTGCCAACATGCGGCACAACAGTCGACTGATCAAGCATGTTCCGCACTTCAACGGCTTGCTCTGTCAGACTGAAAAGCAATTCGCGCACAAACGAATAGGACGCTTCGACGCGACGCTGATAACTGGCGTATGAATACGACTCGACCAAGATGCCGATGCGTCCGCGCAAGCCCATATACTCGATACTGTAACGAGGTTCATGGCCGTAAGTTTCCCAGCGCCTGTGTTCAGCGTCAAAGTTACCGTAGTAAAACGAATCAAAGCCGGCGATCTCCATTCGTTCGGTCAGATTAGGTATCAGTTTGCCGCGAAGCCAACGATCGATGGTCTG
>JANNNN010000804.1:0-8978 GCA_031398555.1 Planctomycetia bacterium
CGTCGCGGTCAACGCGAAGGAGCGGAGCTCAATCGTGTATTGGCTAGCCGAAATCTGTGTCAAACGTCCTGTACTAGCGTTGATGATCATCTCCGCTCTGGTCGTTGCTGGGGTCACGTCTTTTCCGCAGTTGGGCGTTGATCGCTTCCCCAATATCGACTTGCCAACTGTCTACGTACGTGCTGTCTATCCTGGAGCGGCTTCTGAAGAGGTCGAATCGGAGGTCTCGCAACTGATGGAGGATGCGGTCGCGACTGTAGCTGGCATCGAAGAGCTGCGTTCGATTTCCAGCGATGGAAGTTCGATGCTAATGATCACCTTCAGTCTCGAGCGCGAAATCGACGCAGCGGTGCAGGATGTTCGCGACGCGGTTGCTTCCATAGTTGGTCGTTTGCCACCCAACGTGGATCCCCCAACAGTTCGCAAAAACGACTTGGATTCATCGCCGATTTTGACTCTGGCCGTTTCTGGGGAACGAACGCCCAGCGAGCTCTATTACATGGCCGACCGCTATGTAAAAGCAATGATTGAATCCGCACCTGGCGTTGGTGAAGTCACGATTGCGGGCGCGGCAGATCGAGCTGTGAGAGTAGATATCGATTCCGAGCGATTGGCCGCTTATGGAATTTCGATCTTGCAAGTTCGTGAAGCAATGGCGCGACAGAACACCGAGATTCCTGGAGGACGTGTCGATGAAGGATTCCGCGAGCGTGCTCTCCGGACACTTGGACGAGTCGCAGATTCAAAGTATTTCCCAAGTCTGGTTGTGGATACGATCAATGGAACACCGGTGCGTCTGAGCGATCTCGGGACGGTCGTCGATGGAACAAAGGAATCGCGAACGCTCGCACGACTTCGAGGCAAATCCGCCGTAGTGTTGCAAGTTCAGCGGCAATCTGGTGAAAATACAGTCCGCGTGATACAAGCCGTGAAGGAGCGTTTGCCGCGTTGCGACGCTTTGCTGCCCGACGATGTCCAAGTGACCATTATCCAGGATCAATCGCGTTACATTTTGGCTGCGCTTCACGAAATTGAAGGCCATCTGATTTCTGGTTCGTTGTTGGCATGTTTGACGGTTTTACTATTCATGAAATCCTGGCGGTCAACGTTTATCGCTTCGGTGGCGATCCCCACTTCGATCATCGCCACGTTTGCATTCATGCGATTGTTCGGATTCACACTGAATAATATGACGATGCTGGCACTCGTGCTAATGGTCGGGGTCGTGATCGACGATGCGATCGTAGTGCTGGAAAACGTCTTCCACCTTATCGAAGAAAAAGGGGTCGACCCATATCGCGCCGCCATTGATGGAACACGTGAGATTGGGCTTGCTGTTCTCGCGACGACAGTCTCGTTGGTGATTGTATTCTTGCCGGTTTCATTCCTATCAAGTGTGACCGGCCGAATGCTTTTTGAATTTGGGATGACGGCAACTGCGGCAATTATGGTCTCGATGCTAGTCAGTTTCACATTGACGCCGATGATGTGCAGTCAAATGCTGAGAAAATCAAAGCCTCGAGCTGACGGCAAGACATCGAATTCGCGGAGTGGCTTTTATTATTGGATCGAAGTCGCATACATGGCGAGTCTTCGATTGACGATGCGGTATCGATTCTTGGCGCTGCTAGTCTGCATGGCCGTAATTGCCGCCAACGTGCCGCTCTACAAAATGATCAAACAGGACTACATCCCGACCAACGTAGACGAATCTGAATTTGAAGTTGGTGTGCAGGCCAAAGAGGGAGTGAGCTTGAGTTCGATGGATTGTGCGATGCAAGTCGTTGAGGCAGAACTGGCAAAGGTCGAAGGTGTCGATTTTTCACTGGTTACTGTCGGCACACGCGGATTCGGCGGCGTGAATCGAGCTGACATGTATGTCCGGTTGATCGATTCAAAAGTTCGGACTTTTTCACTGGGAAGGCTTTTCGAAGGGATTATGAATGGGAATCCCAAAGCCGCGTGGGAAGGAAATTTTACGCAGCGCGACAAGATGACCGAAATCCGCAAGCGGCTTTCCAAGCTCTCGGACATTCGCGTGTCGGTCCGCAATTTGACTTCGTTTCGTCAAGGGGCTCCGGTCGACATCGACTTCTCAATCACCGGTCCCGACCTCCAGGCGCTCAGTGAATTCAGTGAGAAACTAAGACTGAAAGCGATGGACATTCCGGGCATCGTCGATGTCGATACAACCTTGAAACTTGATAAACCCGAGTTGCTCGTCAGTATCGATCGCGAGCGAGCCGCTGCGATGGGTGTTTCGGTTCAGGAGATCGCTGATACATTGCGAGTTGCCGTTGGCGGCGATGATCGCGTGTCGCGCTATAGGGACAAATCCGTCGACGATGCGTATGACGTGGAGCTGCGATTGATTGGCCTCGATCGACATGACTCCGAATCGATCTCGCAGTTGTATGTACGTACGGAACCCAATTCGGCCCAGTTGAACCCTATTTCGCTGGCAAGTAGTTCCTCCGTCACGGGCGGACTAACTCGAATCGACAATGTGATCCGCTTTGATTTTGGTTTCGCTCCGGCTCGTATCGATCGACTTGGCCGACAGCGGATGGTGGCACTGCGAGCGAACATTGCGCCTGGTTTTGCGCTCTCGGATCGGATCGTGGCATTGAAAGCCGCAGCGGCTGAGGTTGGTTTGCCGGTCGGATTTGAGACGTATGTTTTGGGGCGAGGCCGTGAGCTAGAACGGACGCTCGATGAGTTCCAATGGACGTTCGTGTTGTCGTTCATATTTATGTACATCGTCTTGGCGGCCCAGTTCGAACATCTTGCGCATCCGTTTACGATTCTCTTCACATTGCCGCTGGCGGTGCCGTTCGGTTTGCTCAGTTTGTTGTGGGGCGGCGAGTCATTGAATGTCTATTCTGCCCTCGGTCTGTTGGTCTTGTTCGGCGTGGTCAAGAAAGCGGCGATTTTGCAAGTCGATCACACCAACGCGCTTCGAGCCACTGGGATGCCGCGCGATCAAGCGATATTGCAGGCAAACCGCGATCGCTTGCGACCGATTTTGATGACGACTATCTCATTCGTCGCTGGCCTGTTACCGCTGTTGATTGCCAGTGGTCCAGGCTCGGAAGAACGTCGAAGCATCGCGGTACTGGCCGTCGGTGGACAAACACTTTCGTTGGTATTGACACTGCTAGCCGTGCCAGTGCTATATTCCTACCTCGACGATTTTGGATTGATCTTTAAACGCAAGAGTTCTGAAGATCCCGCGAGACAACAAACTAGGCCACCTGATGATTCCAGAAAACCCCTAAGCTGGTTTCGTTAGAAGCCGGTGACAAAGAAGTGGTCGCTGACAAGCACCGGTTTCTTACGAAACCAGCTACATTTCCTCGTCCAAAATACTTCACAGCGTTGCCCGTTGGGGTAAATTCGATCGGTTAGGCAAACGGACCCAGGGTAGCTCTTTTGACTCGATGGACGCCTTTGCCGGCCGTGAGCCAGCCTTTAGAGGTAGGACGGATTGCGTCGGCCCAGCGAAAGTCGATATGGGGTACTCTTTTCCGTCGATTCGCACAACCTTTGGCGGTTCATCACTGAGGAGAGACGTCGCTTGGAGCAGCCCAAAAACGACGCTAGCTGCGACACAAAGCACCCCATGGATGCTTGCCCCGATTTCGCGTTTTAGGCTGTTCATATGCGCCATGATATCCTTTGCTCAAAACTCCAAGCAAACGCTCGGACCGGCAATTCACTTTGAACATCGATCAACTGTCGTTATCAAAACAGCGATTGTGCCTAAAATGCCAACGGATACAGATGCGCCGTTCGTGTCAGTCATATCAGGCAATCTGTGACGGTCCTGACGACTGTTATGGATACGCAGGTAGAATGCAACGAGACGCTGCCAAATGGAAGATTATGTTAATAAGCTAGCAACGGCTGCTTAAAAAATAGGCAGAAAAGCAGCGGGCAATTCCGGGTTAAAAACCGCGTGTGCATCATGCATCCGCCAATGGAAGACAAAGACCCCTTAGATCTAAAAGAAGGCAGGCGCTTGAACGCAACAAATTTCGCTGCGGACCGTGTACTTTTATTGATGATTTCGAGATGCCATTGGCCCGGTGATTGCTTTAGTTTGATCTCGTGAAGAGTTTGCGATGAGCCTTAGAACCAAAGACTTGCTCAACCAATCTGTTCTGAAAGGGGGGCCATTATCGAGGGTAAATACATTTGATCTCGCGTAACGGGTATCGAACCCGCGCAGGGACTTTCAAGGTTGGAGAGGAGCCTTGGGAGTGTCGGTGCTTGTTCGGTACCCGTTTTATTTTGCGTCCAACTCACAAGTAGCTGGTTGCGTTAGAAACCGGTTGCACTGCAATCTACGGATGGATTGCAAGTTCACTACAGAACTTCTTTGCCTATGAGGCGGGATTCCAAGTCCCCCTATCCAACCGCCGACTTGGAATTGGTTTGCACAAACGATTTCCAGCTTGCGTAACGTGGATCTTCCAGTGGCAGAACCATCGCCGGATTGCTATGCGGTTTGGCTGGCTGTTTGAGCAACTTCATTCCGGCTTGACTGGGCGTTCGGCCACCTTTTCGCGAATTGCATTGCATGCAACTGCAGACGATGTTCTCCCAAGTTGTCCTTCCGCCAAGTGAACGCGGCAGGACGTGATCGAGGCTCAGTTGGCTGTGCGGTCGCATTTGACCACAGTACTGGCAACGATGATCGTCGCGGGCGAAAAGATTCTTGCGATTGAAACGCACCGTGCACTTTGGCATGCGGTCGTAACGGGTCAGCCGCAAAATCCTGGGAACTTGCACATCAAACTGAACGGCGCGAATGTAATCTTCGTCGGGTTGCTTTTCGAGTGCATGCAATTGCGAAATTTCGCACCAGGCATCAAACTCGTAGCTCAAGTAGACGCCCGAATCGATCGTAATGACTTCGGCACAACCCCGATACAGGAGCGTCATGGCGCGTCGGACATTGATCACGCGAATGGCCATATAGAAACGGTTCAACACCAGAACATTGCATTCAAGCGCACTTTCCGACATCTGCTAGGCTCCAAAATCCTCATTCGACTATTGAAGGTGACCGGACGGTCCTTGCCATTCTATCCGCCGGGCAGCCCCGAAACCAGCAAGCTAAATTAGCTTGAGTCGGTTGTCCAAACCTTCGGCGGATTGTACGCTAATCGGTACCCAAAAATCCATGTTTTACAGTAGAGCGAGGTTTAGCCATGGCGCAAGTTATCGTAGCTGACGAGAATCGAACGATTTCCGATGTCCACGAGATTCGATCTTTCTTAGAGCCATTTGGTATTTGGTACGAACACTGGCCGGTCGAAGGGCGATTACCCACTGACGCAACCAACGAACAAATCCTAAGTGAATTCTCGCCTGAAATCGAGTCGCTGAAGGCTCGTGGCAGTTTTGTTACTGCCGACGTAATCAACGTGAATCGCGAAACACCAAATTTGGACGCGATGCTGGCCAAATTTGACAAAGAGCACACGCATTCCGAAGACGAAGTGCGATTCACGGTGGCTGGACGCGGCGTGTTTCATATCCACCCTGATTCAGGCCCTGTGTTTGCCGTGGAAGTCGAATCGGGAGATTTGATCAACGTGCCCAATGGAACCAAGCATTGGTTCAACCTATGCAACGACAAAGCGATTCGATGCATACGGTTGTTTCAAGATGCGGGAGGTTGGACACCTACTTATGTTGAGGAAGGTGTGCATACCAATTACCAGCCGCTGTGCTTCGGACAGAACTATGTTCAGTCGGGCAATCGAGTTGAGTCGGTCATCAAGCTGTAATGAGCCCGTCCGATTCACCTTACTTGACCGCGTGCGGAATCTTGCTGGACATCGAAGGAACGACGTCTAGCATTTCGTTTGTGCACGACGTGATGTTTCCGTTCGTCCGCCAGAGACTCGATGAATTTGTTGCGGCTAATTTCGCTCGCACGGATGTGCTCGACGCGTGCGCGCAGATTGCTCGCGAATCGGCCCAGACTTCCATCTCAGATTGGTCGCGTACGTCTGAGTGGACGACCGCCACCCGCAAGCAGGCTCAGCAGATAATCATTGGCGAAGTTCAGCGTTTGATGGACGGCGATGTAAAAGCAACGGGTTTGAAGGCGCTGCAAGGTTTGATCTGGGCCGCTGGTTTTCATGAGGGGCAACTACGGGCCCATGTTTACCCTGAGGTGATAGAGCGAATAAAGCATTGGCGACGAAGCGGTTTGGATGTTCGCATCTATTCTTCCGGTAGTATTGCAGCCCAGAAATTATTCTTCGGTCACATTGACGGTCTTGGCGATTGTCTCGACCTTTTCACCGGACATTACGACACCACCATCGGCTCAAAGCGTGAGGCAACCAGTTACCAGCGAGTCGCTAACGATTGGGGACTCCAGCCCGGCGAGATCGTTTTTATAAGCGATGTGGCGGGCGAACTAGTGGCCGCCAGTGAAGCTGGACTACAAGCCGTCGCCAGTGTTCGGCCCGGGAACGCTCCACTCGACCCGGATTTGCCTTTTATTCGAGTGACATCGTTTGACCAACTCAAGATTAGTGCGAAGAAACGGCACTAGCAAAACGGATTACACATGACGGAAGCAACCAAGAAGGCATTGATTACCGGAGTAACTGGTCAGGATGGAAGCTATTTGTCCGAGTTGCTACTTTCAAAAGGCTACGAGGTCCATGGCATTGTTCGACGCAGCAGTTCAACGGTTCGCTTGAGATTAGATCACCTCACTGGCGACAGCGAACTTTACAATCAGCGACTCTTTCTGCACTACGCAGACCTAGACGACGTTACCACCATTCGTCGATTGCTAATCAAGTTGCATCCGGATGAAATCTATCACCTTGCCGGACAAAGCCATGTGGGTGCAAGTTTTGAGATCCCTGAATCGACCTGCGAATTCACCGCCATGGGGACGCTGCGGCTGCTAGAGATTGTGAGGGACCTGGATCCCCTGCCTAAGTTCTTGCACGTGGGCAGTTCGGAAATGTTTGGCCATCCCGATGAGCAACCGCAAAATGAGCGGACGCCCTTATGCCCAATAACACCTTATGGTGTTGCAAAAACTTTTGCGACGAATATGGTCCGAGTGTATCGCGAGAGCTTCGGTCTGTTCGGTTGCAATGCAATCTGTTTCAATCACGAATCGCCACGACGCGGTGAATCCTTCGTGACGCGCAAGATCACCCGCGCCGCAGCTCGAATAAAACTTGGCCTTCAATCTAACGTTGTCCTTGGAAATGTCGACGGACAACGTGACTGGGGATGTGCAATCGATTACGTCGATGCCTTTCATCGAATGTTGCAAATGCCAGAGCCTTGCGACTTGGTACTTGCCACTGGGAAATTGCATCGTGTTAGTGATTGGCTGGAGATTGCATTTTCGCATGTCGGGTTAGACTGGCGCAAATATGTGGAAACGGACTTGCGATTCTTACGCAAAGCCGATCCAACTCGATTGGTCGGCGATCCGTCGCAGGCATCAAAGTCGATTGATTGGCGACCAACGACCAGTTTCGAAGCCATGGTTGGCAGTATGGTCGAACATGATTTGCGAGACGGCCGCGAATCTCAGAAAAGCTAATTGCGGGCTAGCGAGCCGGGGAATATGCTATTAAGTGCCTTGGTGCCTTGTCCAAAGCAGATTCTAAGGTTGAGTGTCGAACAATTGTCCCAATTGTTCCGACCACAATTTTTCAGGCTACAATTGGGCTACACTTTCAATCAATTCAACCTCTCCCCTTTTGATGCGAGTCACATATGCAAAATGAAATTCAACGTCGTCGTTTTCTACAAATGGCGGCCGCCCTCGGGACAACAGCCGCGTTAGCAATGCCTTCGTTCAGCTTTGCCCAGGATACTACCAAACCGCAGGCCCAAAAGAAGAAGCAACCGTTCCGCATTTCACTCGCCGAGTGGTCCCTTCACAAAACACTCTTCAGTGGCAAACTTGATAACCTAGACTTCGCTAAAACCGCCAAAGAAGAATTCAAGATCAGCGCTGTTGAATACGTGAACCAGTTCTTCAAAGACAAGGCAAAAGATCAAAAATATCTCGGTGAATTGAAGATGCGACATGATGACCTCCAGGTCAAAGCGGTGCTAATCATGATCGACGGCGAAGGAGCCCTCGGCGATGCCGACGAAGCCAAACGCAAGGTTGCAGTCGAGAATCACTACAAGTGGGTCGAAGCGGCGAAGTTTCTCGGTTGCCATTCGATTCGCGTCAATGCTCAGTCAACCAACGATTACCAAGAAGCAAAGAAGTTGGCAGCCGACGGCCTGCGTCGACTCAGCGAATTTGCTGCACAGCACGAAATCGGAGTCATTGTCGAGAACCACGGCGGCCTGAGCTCGAACGGCAAATGGCTGGCTGAAACTATCGCGTCAGTCGGCTTGAAAAATTGCGGGACGCTCCCCGATTTCGGCAATTTCCATGATTACGATCGCTATCAAGGCGTCACCGAAACAATGCCTTACGCGAAATCCGTAAGCGCCAAGAGTCATGACTTTGATGACCAAGGAAATGAGACAAAAACAGACTTCTACAAGATGATGAAAATCGTCACCGATGCCGGGTACAAGAGCTGGGTCGGTATCGAATACGAAGGCAGCAAGCTGGACGAGTACGCTGGAATCCGTGCAACCAAAGACCTGCTTGTGAAAGTTCGCAAGAAAATGTTGGCTGAAGTCCCAGCTTAATATCTTTAACGAAATACAAGTCACCTGCGAATTAACGTCACAATTGCATTCAGACGCGGAACTCGATAGTTAATTTGGACAGAGCATTAGGGGCACGTACATGTCTAGCAAGATGCAGTTCTCGCCCACACTCGCGTGCACTTTGCTCATAGCGGCAGGCACGATCGCCCCTGCGCCAGCGTCCAGTGAATCCCCAGCCGCTCACTCCAGTTATACCGCTCATTCCTCAGGTAATACGCATACTCCCCAATCCGCTTCACCTT
>JANNNN010000838.1:0-1811 GCA_031398555.1 Planctomycetia bacterium
GTTACGCCCCGCTGCAATTGCTGTCCGTGGAGCAGTCTGCCACTCTGATTCGTCTACAACTCGATCAACGCCCAACGTTCAGTCCCGTACCACAGCTATCGATCCCAGCAAAGTCGCACTCTGGCAAAGTCGCATTCAGGCGAGCTAACATTGAGGCGAGGTAGCATTTGCAAGTTTAGACATGAGATAACAGCAAGCTACACACTGTATTCTCAATCCACAAACACAAATTCATTGCCAGCTAGGAGCACATGGGCGAGTTGCTGCCACTTGGTTGAGTCAGCTCCTCCGACGAACTTCGATGCCAACAGAAGCTCACTATTTTCAGGAGTCCGCGAATACACTCTTTGGTACAACCACAGAATGCGAGCGGTTGAGTCGGTCGAAAAAGCCTCGGATAAACTGGCAAGTTTCAGCGCACGATCTTGAATGAACTCAGAATTGAGCGCGAACAGAGTCTGCTGTGGCACGGTCGTATCGGGACGTTTGGCGGTACAGGCGTTTGGATTCGCTCCATCAAACGTGCTCGCAAGGCTGGAAACAATATCGCGATTGACGAAACCGTAAATGCTTCGTCGCGGCACAGCGGGAGTGGCTTGCAAATCGATCGGTCGGCCCCCCATGGTGGAATCCAGTTCGCCGGAAACGGAGAGCATTGAGTCTCGCATGGCCTCCAGTTCGAGCCTACGGCGTGGCATCCGCCACAGCAATTCGTTTTCAGGGTCAGCCACCCGCGAATCCTCATTTTCTTCAGCCGCTTGTGCATAGGCGTCGGAGAGCATAATTCTTCGGTGCAGTTGCTTGATCGACCATCCGTCTCGCAGAAAAACCGTTGCAAGATAGTCCAACAGCTGCGGGTGGGTCGGGGGACGTCCACGGGTGCCAAAGTCATCTGGCGTACGAACGAGCCCCTGGCCGAAATGTTGCTGCCAAACCCAGTTGACGATCACGCGGCGCGTTAGGGGATTTGCGGGATCGACGATTGACTGAGCCAATTCAAGTCGCCGCTTGCCAATGCTAAACAGTTTGGAATGATCGGTCTTGATCGGGGTTAAGAACTTGGCTTCGACCGGTTCGCCGCGTGCGAGCGGGTTACCGCGCTGGAAAACGTAAAACGGTCCGGCATTTTGGTCTTCTTCGAGCGCCATCGCTCGTGGCGGTGAACCAGGCGATTCCAAATTGAGCCCATGGATGGCACCTTTGCGTCCCGACAAACTGTCTTGCACAGTACGATTGAGCTGCGATGACGCGAGCTTTTCCGGAATGGCAGTGGGAGTGCCTGGAGCAAAGAGATAGTGCCGCAGTTGCCGAGTGATTGAACTGTTGATCGCAATGTGTTTTAAGTCTTCGTCAGGAACAATGGCGCCATCGTTCGCCTCAGATGCAGTTACTTGCAATGCGGCGAGCCAATCCTGGTAGACCTTGCTGAATAATTCGCCGTAGAGGTCAGCGACATCCATCATCGATTGAGGCGGCTTGGTCGTTAGGGCTTCGAGAATGCGTGGGTTCCATTTCGGCGGCTTGCCACCTAGGCTTGCCTGAGCCGCTGGTGGCATCGCATCGCCGTATTCTTTTTGAAGCGTATCACGAAGCTCTGTTGCTTTGGCCGCGAAATTTTCTGGAGCCAATTGTGCCAGCCGCCGCCAGATTCCGAAGACTGGATCGTTATCAGATGTCTTGGCAATAAAGTCCCGCCACCGACTCAATACCATCGGCCGCATATCATCGGTGCGAAACGACAGGAAGGCTGACGACAAATCCTGTTCGGGCGTCCCCTTCACCAGTTCTCTCAAGTACATCCCGACTTGCAT
>JANNNN010000848.1:0-1106 GCA_031398555.1 Planctomycetia bacterium
CGAGAGTTCGAGGGCGGGTGCGTCGGGGCGGGTGTCTCCCGAAGCTTGATTGACAAGCGTCATTACGTCGTTCATAGCGCCCTGAATCTCATCCCAGGTGGCCTGACTCATGTACACCTGCTGCGACAGATTATGATTGTATTCATCGCGAATTTCCTGCAAAAGCCGCTGCTGAAACTCCAGTACGGTCGTTGAACTGCCGCCCAGACGCAGCAATAAATTGTTGGGGCTAATCCGTAAGCGGTTAAGGCTCATATGCTCGGCATCGATTTCGTTCGTTTTCGGGCCGAGGGTGCTGTGGCGCCGGAAGTAACCGATGGAGTGAAAGCAACGGATGCGAGCGGTCGGGCGTTGAACTTGGATTTTGAAACCGGCACTTTGGCGGATTGGACCGCGACCGGCGACGCGTTCGACGGCCAGCCGATTCAAGGCGATGCGGTGTCAGCGCGGCGTGGCGACATGCGCAGCGGTCATTATGGTCAGTATTGGATTGGCAGTTTTGAAAAATTGGGCGACGAGGGTGTCGGCACTTTAACTTCGGTACCATTCAAAGTGACTCAGCGGTTCGCCTCGTTTTGGATCGCGGGCGGCGGAGTTGAGGCTTCGCGGTTGGAACTATTGGCCGTCGGCGAAGAAAAACCGTTTTATCAAATCGGAGGACGGCAGACCGAAGAATTGTCGCTGGTTGTCGTCGATCTACAGCGAGTCCTGAACAAAGAAATGCAGATTCGCTTGGTGGATCAGAGTAAAAATGGATGGGGACATATCAACTTTGATCATTTCAGATTGCATGAGAAACGGCCGGCCGAATTGACACCAGCTAGTGTGCCGCTAGTGGCGGATGATTATCCGCATCGCGGTTTGGATGCAGTGGCGGCGGCGGCAGCGATGAAATTGCCAGAAGGATTTCGTGTAACGGTCGCGGCTTCCGAGCCCGATGTAAAACAACCGATTGCGATGGCGCTCGATGATCGCGGTCGTACGTGGATCGCTGAAGCCTACGAATATCCTCAACGCGCGAAAGGGGACATTGGTCGCGATCGCATTCTGATTTTTGAAGATACCGATGGCGATGGCACTTTGGACTCGCGAAAAATTTTTGCTGA
>JANNNN010000890.1:0-2992 GCA_031398555.1 Planctomycetia bacterium
TTTTGCTTGGCGACAACGCCGAGTGTTTTTAGAAGGATTTTTACATCCAGCCATAGCGACCATTCGCGAATGTAGCGATGGTCAAAATCGACACGCTTCTGCATTTTGTCGAGTGTATCGGTCTCGCCACGGAATCCTTCAACCTGCGCGAGTCCCGTGATGCCGGGTTTAACCTTATGCCGCAACATATAGCCTTTGATCAGCTTGCGATAATGCTCATTGTGGGCTGATGCGTGGGGACGAGGCCCAACGAGAGACATCGTACCTTCGATCACATTGAACAGTTGTGGCAGCTCATCCAACGACGATCGCCGCAGGAAGTTTCCGATCGGTGTAAGTCGTGGGTCATGCTTGCTCGCTTGACGAATCACAGGCCCGTTATCGCAAGTTCGCATGGAACGAAACTTCCAGACCCAGATCTCTTTGCCATCGAGTCCATAGCGCTTTTGACGAAAGAAAACTGGCCCATGCGATGTGGACTTTACCAAAATGGCGCATAGAATCATGATCGGCGAAATCATGACTAGCCCAACGAGCGCTGCGCTGAAATCAAAAACTCGCTTCGTCCAACCATCGACTCCGTAAAGCGGAGTTTCAAAAACGCTTACAGCAGGCAGACCACCTACGGAACTCCAACGCGAGTGAAGTAGTTCGAACACAAAGAAATCGGGCACGATGTAAACGCTGGCCGTGGTATCGGCGAGCCGCTCGAGCAGCCATCGAATTCGGCTCTCCGCCCGCATGGGCAACGTCAAGAAAATCGTGCTCACTTCGCCCGCCTGGGCTTTGTTAATGAGTTCATCGAGCCGTCCAATGCTATAGTTCTGCGCCGCAACCAGTTCACTGTTGCGTTGTTGCGCTCGATCGTCGAAGAATCCGACTAGCTGCAAACCGGAACCGGGATTTTGCTTGATGTTATCGAGCAACTGGAGACCGAGGGGATTTACGCCGACGATGGCGCATTTGGTTACTGCCCAACCGTTGCTATGTAAACTTTCCAGCGATACTCGCAATACCATTCGCGCCAGCGCGATACTGGACCCGCCCAGAATTATCCAAGCCAGCATACCACCTCGCGCGAAATCGTATCCCTCGCGTGCAAAGAAAGCGACGCATGCCAACAAAGACAAACTAACGACCCAGTTTGCAAGGACGCTCGCCAATTCGCGATCAGGGGTGTTGCAACGATCTTTTCGATAAATACCGAGCACTTCGCCACAAAGCACAAAAATTAAACTTGCCGTCAGCAGTGCATTGGGATTGCGACTGTTGAACGGCTGCTGAACTAACCATTGGCTGAGATATAGGGAACAAGCGATAAGCGCGATGTCGCTGATACGTTGCACAACCCCGAATGAGGAGTGATGTTGTCGAATCGGAGTACTGTTCATGCTTGCATTTCACCAATCGAAAATTCGCAGACATTGGGAGAGCACTAGCGGAGTGTCCAGTTCGACACATGAGAGCGAGGCTCGTACCGAGCTTTTTTTAACGTGACTCAGCTTCGCCCTTCCAGTCCCAAAACCTATTTCGGACACAGCACTAGGTTTGAAAGCTTACGTCCAAAATAGACTGGTTCGATGTCATCGAGGGATGTTGCGAGGTGTAGTTGATCGCAGTTCGCCGCTATAATCGATACAGCCGTTCGCAGCAGTCCGCGTTTTGTTGGGTTCGGTTAACCGTAAACGCCGCAATAAGATTCTCCGCATACTTGGAACTGAACTTACGATGGTCAAAATCCCAACCAAATTCGAAGATTTGCTGCCTCCTGCAGCCCTTGGAAAAATCCTCGAAGTACTCAAACAACCCGCACTGTCTGGTGCCGTTCGCGACGCCCTCCATCGTGTCGGCATCAAAGATGCCAGCCCTGTCGAGCAAGTTCAAGAAGCCTGGCAGCAAGCCCGCGATTGGGTCGGCCAATTGGCTAATCGAATGGTGAATCCTGTCCTTGCCAATCCGCAGTTGATCAACGCGACCGGAGAACTCGCACGCACCGAATGGCAGGGCTTTCCTTCAGCACCTTCCGTGGCTGAGGCTTATGGGATCCAAGCAGTGAACTTTCATTACACTTGTCGACTCGAAGAAGCGGCTCAGCAAGCGACCGTCAAGTTGCTGCAAGTCGATGACGCGATGTTCGCCAATAGCTTGGCAACTACAATACAGTTGCTTCGAGGTGCTTTCAAAAGTTGTGCTGTCTCGCGAGCAGACACGGTCCGCATTCCTGGCTTTGGTGATATCGGCGGAATGCTGAACGAGGGCAACCAGCAGGTCCATGAGGTGGGCGCAACAAACGGCGCTAGCGAAGAAGACTGGTCGCGAACCATCACCAGCGCGGACCAAGCAATTTTTCTGGTCAGTCCGAATAGCCTCTCGTCGGTGGATGCTGAAAATCAACGTCTGGCTGCGTTGAAAGTGGCCAAAGCGACCGGCGCTGCGGTGATCGAGTTGCTCGTTGACGGGGTGTGCGCTCCGAATTCTCCAGATTCCCCGTTTCAGTTTCCTGTGGCCCAGGCGCGTTTGCATTCGGGCGCTACGATCGTGGTCTTACCCCTAGATGGTTTTTTGGGCGGTCCAGCAGGAGCGTGTGTCGCCGGAAATGGTAAACTGGTCAAGATTCTACGACACAGTGCTGCGGCGCAGGGCTGGAGCCTCCGGGGTGCAGCAATAGCAGGCGCGACTGTCGCGCTAGAACGCGCGAGCGCACCTGGGACGAATCTCGATACCGGCGTGCTGGATCTGGTGGGATCAAACATTGCGAATATGCGAGACCGTGCCAAGCGATTGGTTCTGCAAATCGCGAATTCGGAACATGTGGTAGCCGCAGAGATTTTCGAGCGTTCTGTCCCGCTTGGACCCTCCCCCTGGAATCGTTACAGCGGCCCAAGTGTCGCAGTCGCGCTGACGCCGCGCAAAGACATTGCAAGTCTAATCGGTGCTTTGCAAAACGGAGAGCGAGGTCCGTCTGTTTTATGCACCACTAGCGCGGACAAAG
>JANNNN010000948.1:0-4524 GCA_031398555.1 Planctomycetia bacterium
CGAGCCCGAAGCCGCCATGGTCTGGTTGCAGGGACTGCCGCAGGGTGCCGCGCGACGCACCCTGGCGCTGCGCATCAAGCTCAAGGCCGCGCGTCAACTTGGTTTAATTGAAAGTGGATCGTAGCGATTCGTTGAAGATAATCAGCGGAGTGCTTAGTGTCAATTTTACACAAAGCAGCCAACGACTCTAATTCACGAAGACTTAAACCCGCTTCTTTTTGTAACCGCGCAGTCAACAACCAGGCTCGCAGCGAGTTCGGCTTTAAAAGCGTCGCTTTGAGTGCCGTCGCCGCAGCCTCGGCAGTCTGACTGTTGGCGGACTGCGCCATGGCCAATTGCTGAAGCGACTCCATGGACCCAGCACTAGCCGTTACATCTTTCTCCAACGCATTGAGTAGCTCCGGTAGTTGGCGAAAAAGTTTATAAGTTTTCGTTTGTGTGTCCCACGCAAGAAGTAACTCCGCAGAGCTTTCGGCCAGCCTGGATGCGCGAGTTAATGTGTTGATCGCGGCTTCAATGTGTTCCGTTTCGGTTTGCAGGTTTGCGAGTTGAAGCAAGTCGCCAAAGTCAGCTTTACTTTCACATGCCTTTTCCATGGCGCGAAGGGCTTCAGCAGGGAACTTCAATCGCCGGAGTATTTCGCTGAGTTGAATCAAGGTTTCGCGATCGTCTCCAGCGGCTGCATAGGACGCGTCGAACACCTTCTTCGCTTCCTCTCGTCGATCAATTTTTAATAGATACTCTCCCAACAGTTCGGTAAACTCGACCTTTCCGCCGGATACTTCGACCGCTTGTTGATAGAGTGCGACGGCTTCATCTTCGGCTGAGATACTGCGGAGCAACTCGGCCACTTGAAGTGCCTTGGCTGGATCGAGCTCATGACCGACCAAAAGACGCTTCCAGATCGCTACAGCATCCGCTTGCTGGACGGCACGCCCTGCAATTGACGAACTATTACTAGCTGCTTCTGCAATTGCCTCTTGTGCGGCCAGGTGCCCCCAACGAACAATGTAGTCGACGTTGGTTGGGTCGAGCCGCACAAGTCGCTGAAACGATTCCGATGCGCTAGCGAATTGGTTGGTTTCTTCCATCAAATCAGCCATCGCTAGAAGCGGTTCAGGTTGCGAAGGTGACGACTCTATCGCTTTGGATATCCAAGCCCTGGCTTCGTCGAATCGCGAACGCAGACGTAGGGCTCTTGCAAGTTGCAATGCACTCGTGACATCATCGGGCTGTTTCTGCAGCATGCCTTCGTAGTATTCAATGAGCCCTTCTGAGCCATGAAGCTCTTCGGTCAGTTGCTCGATTTGCTCAATTAGGGTCGTGTGCAACCAACTGTGCGGCTTGACCTGCGTGATCAGTCGTTCAAATTCGATCAGCGATTGCTCGGGTTGGCCAAGCCGTTTTTTGAGCCGTGCAAGTTGCATTCGCAGTTCTATTTTCCGTAGTGGGTCACGGGTCAAGTCAACTAATTTTTCATAAACAGGTTGCGCCGCCTCTGGCCGCCCAAATTCGATGAAGCAGTCGGCTAGTTTTTCGTTGACTTGCGAACTTCCAGTGAACTGTTGCTCAAGCTCTGAAAGCAACGCAACCGCGACGTCGATATCAATCCCGCGATCCTTAAACTGGCTGAGCTCCTTGAGGATTTCTAGTGCGATGGACTGACTGGGCCTGCGACGGGCAGCATTCTGAAGCGCCTCGAGCGCTGAAGGAAATTGTCGATTAAGCGATAGAGCTCGTGAACGATAGAGACTAGCGAAGGGTTCGTTAGGCAATAGTAACTCAGCCCGAGCCAGGTTCGCTATCGCGTCGTCGGGTAAGCCACGTCGCAACTGCAACAACCCGAGTAACTGATAGGCATTGCCATCTTCACCTTCGTTCGCCGATAGCTCCAATCGCTGGCACAGTTCCGCAATGGATCCTTGGCGAGTATGAAATTCATACAATTTGTCCAAAACCGGCCCGATTTGCGGACGGCTTCGCAATATCTGTTCATAACGATCTGCGACGGCCCGCTCAGCTGTTTTTGCCTTTTCGCGAACTTCGTTAGACGCAGTGTCTTGACCGCGTATATCGACAGATATGACGAGCAGCAACGTGGCCATCGCAGTCGTCGTCCATGCGACCATTTTTAAAAAGCCAAACATTACGCCTCCAACGCAGCAATATTCTCAGGTACTCAATCTAACAAGCGTACTGTGGGTGAACTTTAATAGTGAAAATTGGCTAATGGTGAACATAGCCCGTCACCGGAAGCTGCCTGATACGTGAGCCTTCACGCGCCCACAGGCCGGTCCGACTGGTGAACGTGCCGACTCTGAGACATTGTGATTGGCCAACTAATTCGGTCAACTTGGGCAAATCGGCATCTGCGACCGCCAGCAGTAGTTCAAAATCTTCGCCGTCGGCAAGAGCATGTTCAACAGGCGTTTTTCCGCTGGTTTCTGAAAGTTGTCTTGCTTGTTCGGTAACTGGAATATCGGCAAGATCGAGCACCGCGCCACAATGCGAGGCGTCGCACATGCGGAGCAAATCGGTACTCAGGCCATCACTGATATCCATCGCCGCATGGATCGCTATATTCTTGCGAATCAATTGTGAGAGTTCGATACGCGGTTCAAAGTCAAGGTGCTTCCCTAAAATACTACCGCCAAGTGGTCCTGTGACTACGATCGCGTCACCCGGCAGAGCGCCGCTTCTAACCCATGCTAGGCCTCCGACCGTTTTTCCAACTGCCGTCAAACCTACGACTAGCGGTCCGTCCCAACAGTTTGTATCGCCACCGGCCAAGGCAATGTTGTAACGCTCAGCAACTTGGCAGACACCTTCATAAATCTCGGCAGCTATTTGTTGCGAAGCGCTGCGAGGTAGGCAGAGGGTTAGGAAAACGGCAACTGGTTCCGCGGCCATCGCCGCCAAGTCGCTTAGGTTCACACCAATTAACTTGCGACCGATGCGTTCCGCCGATATTTCAGTGGATCGGAAGTGCACACCGTCCATTAATGTATCAGTAGTGACCACCCAATCTTCGCTGGAGCCGGCGAGTATCGCCGCATCGTCTCCGATCCCCAACTTAACTTGCGGGAGGCGACGGGCTCGCATTTTCGCCCAAGCAACGAAGGATTGCTCCATCAATAGAATTCCAACTTGTAAGCATTTCAGGTTTGGGCTTCCGCGATTCGTCCAACGGCGACCGCAGCACTAGTTAGAATATAGCCTTTAAGTCTCAAATCGCCTATGCAGTAACTTCACAGACTAAGCAATGGCAAAGCTGGTCAACATTCCACACTTATCATTTGAGACAGGTAAAAAAGGAAAAAGTCGAGTCCTGGAACTCTCCAGGCTCGACTTTTCAATTTTAGAATGCGGTGGTCACCGATAGCTTAGACTAATTGGCTAAACCAACTTTGATTGCCAAGTTCTTACTTACACAGCGCTCATAAGTGATTCGAGAGCGTTCAGGGCGTTTCGAGCCTCCGAGATGCCGCCCATATCGCTTACCAGTTGCTTGGCTTTGAGCAGATTCTGAATAAACGCGTCTTGGTTGCCGTTAAGAGCCACACCTTTGGATGCAGTTGGAGACTTGGTATTGCCGTTCTTGGAACCCTTTGGACGGCCAGGACGGCCTACTTTGCCATTTCTCTTCTTGTCAGTGGAAAGGACAGTACTCACCGTCGCTGGCGTTACATCGACGCCGAATTGGGCCTTGATCATGTCCGCAATTTCGGTTGGTCCAGCTTCTGGATTCGCGGCTTTGATTTCGCGGATCGCGTTGGACTTGTTGATCTTACTCTTTGTCTTACGTGCCATCTATTCGCTCGCTATTTTACGGGAACTTTGATTGTTGCGCAGCGTTGGTTGAAATCAGTGTTTAACAGCCCAGAGTTAAATCAGCCCAGTGCTATATACCCCCACCTATTCACACACCATCACAACATGAGTGGAAGACTTGCGGTCGCAGCTTGCCACTCTTTAATAAAACACATGCTTCCAAGCGAACGTCCTGCTTCCGAGCAATTCGTACTAAGGTACTTTTGTATCGACCGAATACATGAAGACCTCTGACATCAATTACCTTGTTCGAAATATGAATTCCTGTCAATGTTCGCTGATAGCGATTGACTACATTGGCGGAAAAAAGTCCCGATGTAATTGATTACATATCGAATTATACGGATGTGTCATCTACATGCGAGGTACTACAGAGATCCCAAGTAGATTAAGACCTAACTTTAGGACACGGCCAGTTGCAAAACACAAGGCTAAGCGACTATACCGAAGTTCTTTCGATTCAGCCTTAATGACTGGACACTGATCAAAGAATGAGGAAAACTGCTTTGCTAAGGTATATAGGTAGGTTGCCAAAACATTGGGGTAAAAATCCTCCACACTTTGGTGGAGCGCATCCTCAAATTGAAGTAACAGTAATCCTAAGTTGCGTTCGGCTGAATGCGCGAACAGGAACGAAAACTGGTGCGCATTATGCTCATCAATTTGAACATCCGAATTACGGAAAATACCACT
>JANNNN010000985.1:0-1786 GCA_031398555.1 Planctomycetia bacterium
CGCCGCGCCGCCGAAAAACTAGCTGAGGCGACCAAACGATCCGAAGAGATGCAACGCGCAGTCCAAGAGCAAACTCAACAACTACAACGCATCAGCGGCCTGAGCCGCGAGGCCGCCGAGTCGCAATTGATGACCATGCTCGAGAAGGAATTATCGCAGGACGTTGGCAACCGCATCTTGAAGCATGAACGCCGCGTTAATGAAATCGCCGAGCAAAAATCGCAAGAGATCATCCTAACCGCAATGCAACGCTACGCCTCGGCGCACACCGCTGACAGCACAACGAGCACCGTGGATATTCCCAATGACGAAATGAAAGGCCGCATCATCGGTCGCGAGGGGCGCAACATTCGAGCCTTCGAAAAAGCGACAGGGGTCGATGTCATTATTGATGATACGCCTGGCGTTGTTATCGTCAGCGGCTTCGATCCAGTTCGCCGCGAAATCGCTCGTCAATCGCTCGATAAATTGATCGCCGATGGCCGTATTCACCCTTCTCGAATCGAAGAACTGGTCGCGCAAACTGAGAAGGAAATTGAAGCGTTCATTCGTCGCAAAGGCCAAGAAGCACTCGAAGAAGTCAATCTTGGATCGGCTCATGAGCGGGTTGTCTATTTGCTTGGCCGATTGCATTTTCGAACCAGCTTCAGCCAAAACGTACTGCGTCACAGCGTTGAAGTGGCGTTTTTGTCTGGCATGATGGCGGAAATGATTGGCCTTAAGCCAGACCTCGCTCGCCGCGCTGGTTTGTTACACGACATCGGCAAAGCTGCCGACCATGAACTTGAAGGTGGTCATCCAAAGATCGGCGCTGACCTGCTAAAGAGACACGGTGAAAACGAAACGGTGGTCCATGCCGCCCTCGGACATCATGATCAACTGACCACCGAGTATCCGTACACCTTGCTGGTTGCGACGGCCGACGCGTGCAGCGCTTCGCGGCCCGGAGCGCGACGAGAGTCACTTGAGCGCTACATCAAACGGATGGAAGAACTTGAATCGATCGCCCGCGGATTCGAAGGCGTTGAGCAAGCGTTCGCGATTCAAGCGGGTCGCGAATTGCGAGTCATCGCAAGCGCTCGTGATACCGACGACGCCAAGGCCGCGAAGATCTGCCACGATATCGCCAAAGCCTTCGAACAACAGTTGACTTACCCCGGCGAGATCAAAGTGACCGTCGTCCGCGAGGCTCGCTTTATCGAGGTTGCCCGGTGATTGCAGCGCAGTTACCACCCCCGCCAAAGGCCGATTGCTTGCGATTGGTATTGGTGGGCGATATCGTCGGCAAGCCAGGCATGCGCATCGCCTGCGAAGCGGTGCCGTGGTTGCGCCGCGCTATGTCGATCGATGTAGTCATTATGAATGCCGAAAACGCAGCCGACGGTTCGGGTCTGCGCTGCGTCGACTACCGGCGGTTAATTGAGCACGGCGTAGACGTCATCACTCTCGGCGACCATCTGTATCGCAAGCGGGAGATCATGGAACCGCTGACCAATGAAAAAAACATCATCCGTCCAGCCAACCTGCCTGAGCGCGCGCCAGGACGAGGCTCGACAGTTTTTACGGCTCGCAATGGCATTGCTGTCGGCGTGACCAACTTGATCGGCCGTGTGTTCATGAAGCCGGTAGACTGTCCGTTTCACGCCGCCGACCGCGAAATGGCCGCGTTCGATCCAGCAGTCAAAGTTCGACTCGTCGATTTCCATGCTGAAGCGACCAGCGACAAACAACTTATGGGACGCTTTTTGGACGGCCGGGTCTCTGCGGTACTTGGAACACATACGCA
>JANNNN010001004.1:0-2282 GCA_031398555.1 Planctomycetia bacterium
TTGCTCGGGGCTCATGTAGGGCGGAGTACCTACGTAAGCAATTGCATCGTCGTGGGCTGCATCGCGAAGCGCTAAACCAAAATCTGCTACGTAGGGTACTTGATTGGCGTCCACGAGCAAATTGGAGGGTTTAATATCTCGATGCACTATTCCTTTACCGTGTGCGTAAGCCAACGCTTCGGCAATCAGCGCGATCATTTGCGAGATTCCATTGACAGTTACCGAACTGCCTTGAGCCCATTTTCCCAGATGCTGCCCGGCGATGTACTTGGTGACGATGTAGCAGGCATATTTCTTGGTCGAGCCCGCGTAGTAAGCAGGTATAATGTTCGGATGATCCAAGGCAGCAATCGCCCGCGCTTCGTCTAAATATACAGGAGCGTATTTAGCTCCTTCGATCATCGCACTGTGAGGGACTTTCAGAGCGACTTCGCGGTGCAGCGATTGGTCATAAGCCAGATAAACGACACCGAATCCGCCTTTACCTATCATTTGGCGGATACTGAATTGATCAATTTGCTCACCAGCTTGGAGATAGTTCAGACTCTCTGACTGTTGCGTCAGATTGGTGTCGACGTTGTCGAGATTGGAAGCAGGGGTAGAATCGTTGCTTTCATCCGCTTGCATTATTTGCGCTCACGTTAACGGCATATTGGTGTGGATTCTAAGAGCGTCTGCATTTTCAGATATCGTAACCTAAAAGTCGAACACAAAACGACAAGGGTGCGTCTGCCACTTATGCTAACTCCATTGCAAGGCAAAGTGACCATGGCTAATGGAGAATTACAAGAAACCCGACAGTGCGGGGATTATTAGCGATACGCGTTGCGTTGGTCCGGAAAGAAAAGTTGGTCGCGATTCTCAGTGTGTCGCGGTCGAACGAGTCCACGACCGCTTTTTAGCGAGGTGGGTTGGCTTGCGTCTCTGCTTGACGATTGAAGTCGGCAGGATCAAAGGGATCGCGCGGCGCACTGGGCGCAGATTTTTGTTTGGACAGGATTTGATTCAGCTGCGCGTCGAGTGCATCAATTTCACTGGCCGCTGGTCGAACCGTACCGGCAGGAAATTCAACTTGGCTGGTGGAACCCGGAACAGATCGCAACTGCGTGCTGCCAGGCAGAAGCGGATTTAGTTTAGTCGGAGCGTTTGTAGAAGTGTTCGGTATCGTCGCCATTGGCGTGTGGGTAGCTACAGCGGATATGACAGGATTTTCCGAAAATCGAATCCACTTCTTTAGTTGTTCGATCAATGCAGTTTCAGAAAGCGCTATTGCCGGAAGTCGCTGAGTACCGTGCGGCTTAACCGCATAACTCAACAACTTTGGAGCTCCAGATTCGTCGGGAGCTACAAGCGCGAGAACGTGTTTGAGATTCTCTGATGAAACTCGTGCATAGGCAGTGCCGCGAGGTTCAATAAGTCGCAGCGAATTGTTGGATGTCGCGCCATGGCAAGCGGATTGCGAACAGCGATTCATCAAGATCGGCTGTATTCGGTCGTTGAAATAGACACCCACTTGTGGGTGTTCAGTAATCTGAGAACTTGCACTGGCAAGGGCAACACTGTCTGCAGTCTTCGGATTTCTGATGGCCACCGCTGCATTTGGCTGCGGCGGCAATCCCGCGAAAGTACGAAACGCCGCGTCTCCGAGGATTTTTTGTTCCAACTCTGTGCCAAGTTGCTTTACCGAGGGGTGATTTGGCGATTGCCGTTCGACCTCCTCGTAGTGATCGATAGCATGAACCAGCAATTGATTTTGTATACACCAGCGGGAAAGTTGAAAGTGATCACCCGTTCTCCAGCGGCTGATGCCTCGACATTTGTACTGGTAGACTTCTTCTGAGTTCGCGCCGACAAATTCAACTTGTTCACGAGGAATCGAAACCCGCGATTGATCCGCGATTTCGATCTCGTAGTAATTTCCATTCAATCGCACTGAACCGACCAAAATACGTTCAGTCTTTTTCAATAGCACGGCTTGGTGTGAGCTCGCTGACTGCGGACTCACAATCAATGAACCTTCCTCAGACTGGGTGCCAACTTGCGAATACGAAGCGTCGACCACAGACACTAAGATCGTAGTGACGAGCGACGCTGTTCGAAAGTGTTGAATCATAGTTGCAGCCATGGTCGGCGAGGTTAGCAAGATCGCTCGCCGCGCGTCAATATCGGCTACCAGTGCATGCATTAAAAACGGCGTAGAATTGCCGTTAGAGAGTTAGTGAACCAAAAGTCGGAACTCAAGCGGCCCGTCTGGGGGACTGTTGAGTTGCACTCACTTCTTC
>JANNNN010001007.1:0-2510 GCA_031398555.1 Planctomycetia bacterium
CCGCAAAGGCCAAGACAATTTTTGCAAACCGAATAAGCGAGCAGACTGCAACTGAGATGGACTTCATCAACTTGGCGCGATTATGGGCTCTTGAGCAAAATCCAGATGAGGCCGTGGCGCAAACGCTAAAAGGTTTGACACGGTTTCCCACGAGCCGCAATCTTAGGCTAGTGCTGTCCGAGTGTTATCGGGTCAAGTTTTTGGCGAGCCTTCGCGAGACAGAGTCCGGGATTGAGTGCGACGTCGAGTGTCTCGATGATGCGTTGAAAGCCGACCCGACCAACCCCGCAGTCAGTGAAGAGGTTGCGAAACTCATGGCCCGTGGAGGCAGTGCATCGCCGGTGCTCAAAGCCGCTATGGAGAAACAACTTGCGGACGGAAAATCGACCACCATGACGCATCTGATGCTGGCGACTCATTGGTTAAAACAAAATGATTTCGAATTAGCGATACCCCACCTTGAGGTCGCAAATCGAAAATCACCCAATGCGCCGGTTGTGCTTAACAATCTTGCACTGTCGCTCATACGAGTGTCCCCCAACAACTCGCAAACTGCGAAGGAGCTGATCGATCGAGCTCTGAAAATTGGCGGACCGCATCCTGAGCTGCTCGATTCTCAGGGCGAGATTAGGATGGTGTCAGGCGACTACATTGGCGCAGTTGAGAGTTTTGAATCAGCTGTTGGGCTGGACGGCAAACGGATCAATACTCGTAAGCGATTGATCGAGGCTTATAAGAAAGCCGGTCTGAAAGACTTGATTGCCGTGCAAACGCAAAAAATTCATGAAATCGAAGCGGCGAATCCCGCCGCTTCAAAGCCTATCGATCCACTCATTCCCGCATCTACAGAAACCCAAGTGGCTCCCGATAAAGTTCCAGCGAAGACTGATTCGGCGAAATAGTGGAAGACTACACGAGATCAATCTGCCGCGTATTTTGCAGATCGAAACCCTCGGAAAGCGGAGCAGTTGGCGCAGGCATAACTGAACCACTTTCAGCTTGGTCAAGAGAAAGCAAATTACCAGCATTGGGCCATTCGATATCAACGCGTGTTAATAGACGCTCGGCGAGCTGGAATGTTTTGTGACTTGGACGCCAAAGTGCACCGACCAGTCTTGATAAGTTCAGCTTCGTGGCGTCGGTAAAAATGTAGGCTTGACTGGCGATTGACGACGGGACCAATGTAGTCGTCTCTGATAGACCACATTTATTCACCGAGTCTGCAACAAATTGCAACTGATCTTGCGGAACTACAATCAATCGATGAACATCACCTCCGTATTGCGACAGGGATGGCAAGAAATCTCCGAGTTGATTGAACAGGATGCCATGGGTGCTCCCTTCCGTATCCTGAACGGCACTGACAATGGATTCATCAAGTGAGATCCGGAAATCGCGAGCAAATCGATCGCAAAGATCGCGAGATAATGTCAGCAAATACTGGAGATTAATGACTTCGCATTCGGTTGAGATCGTGTTCGCACCGCCCATCGCATTATCAAAAATTTGAATCGTTAGTCGCTGGAAGGTCGATTCCAAAACGGCCACAACGCGAGCCGCGACTTGAGCCCATTCGCCTGCTAGGGATTCGAAATTTGGAAGCTCCGGTCCATTTGCCAGGGAGGCTTCGGCGATCATGGAGTTATTCCAGCTTCGCAAACGATCGCCTAGATCGTGACCGCATTTCTGGAATTGCTGCAGCAGGCCCATCGCAGCCTGCGCCAACTGTCTTAAATATGCAATTGCTCGCGACGCGACCTCTGAGGTCGTACCTGGGAAATCGAACTGCGCCAAGTAATCGACCAGGGCACTTCCTTGAAGGTTGGCCTGGTCCATAATGCGTTCGATTAATACCAACTGGAGCTTCTCGAGCTGCTTCAGATTTAGGATTCTTGCATGAGTTAAACCGCTAAGCCACGTGTGCAGAATGCGTAAATCCTCAGCGAACTGCGCTTCAACATCTGTGGGTTCATCGCTTAGACGCTTTACCCAGGTGCCCAAGAGCACCTCTTCGGTGAGCGTCTCATCGAACCGAAATCGCAGTTCGACCAGCACTCGGCTTAGTATGTCATCGGTCGCGTTGGCTGTAAGCGGCATTTCACCACTGCCTGTAGCACTGCAACGCGGTACGGCAGTTGACTCAATATTCGAGACTGCGTTCGGGCCAAGTATGAAGGCCATGGCCTTGCGCAACGATTCTGCACAGCATAGCCTCGAAAGGCTCGCGCCATTAACTATTGTCGCGTGACGTAATTTGGCGGTCTGTAGCGTTCGTAGCCACGACAACTCTGTGTTGTTTTCAATGCGAGCCGCGCTTAATGTGGAGCCCGCCATGGTCTGACTATCCAGCCAAAGCGCTTCGGCCACTGACTTGTGAACCGCTGCTTCGTCGCTTGAGCTAGCGTAGACACCACCATCAAAGAGATTCACCCAATCAAACGGTCGCTGTGGATTGTCAATGGACTGTGTGTTGCCATAATGAAGCGGTGGGATCATCGATCCGCTGTCCA
>JANNNN010001040.1:0-3552 GCA_031398555.1 Planctomycetia bacterium
GGCCGGATTGGAAGTCGGCGTACGCCTCGCGGGATTGAAAACTCAGGTTATTGGTGTAGGTGTCGCCGAACCCGATACGACTTCCTGGCAGGTGGATGTGGCGAACCTGGCAAATGCCACCGCCAAGCACCTCGGAAGTAACCTGCACCTCACCCCGGACGATATTCACTGCCCGATGGATTGGATGGGGCCGCGCTACGGGCAACCCACCGAAGCAGGACAGGATGCCCTGCGCCTCCTCGCACGTACCGAAGGCATCTTCCTGGACCCGGTGTACTCCGCCAAAGCCGCCATTAAATCATGGCAAGCGTCAGCAATTGCTTTCCAAGCCGCCGTCAATTGTCGCTTTCGAAGCCCTTCGTTCGTCGCCAGCCACTCGATCGACTCCGATGCAACTGTTTGTAATTGCAGCGACAGACTTCGATGACTTTCTTTCGCTAAACTGCCTGCTTCCAATCGCGACGATAAGTGAAACAAGTAGTCACGATCCGCCAGCGGCTTATTCGCTTTGCTGTTTGCATCAACTTGGCTCGAAAGATCCCAGAAGATTGGCTGAGGGTTTTCGGGCAATGAAACTAAGCCGGCAGGTGGTACCGGAATTCGATCGTTGGTCAGCGCACTGCGATAGTCGTAGGCTCCAAAAACACTTGCAATCCCGAAGCGATCGACCAAGCTGCGAGCTTCCGAATAAACGACATCCGGCGAGTAGCGAGCCTTTACTTTGTTGATCGCCAAGATTCGCGGCACACCCGGCATCGCATCGCGGAGCGTAGTCAGCAATTGCAGCAAGCCATCATCATGCAAACTACTCAGCTTGCTCACGATCACGAATGCCGAACACAAACGCCCGATTTTGTTCAACTGACTTCTACGCGAATCCGCCAACTCGCCGCCCCGTAGTTCCGAAGTTGGATTGTCCAGAAAACCCGTTTGAATATCTGGACAGTCGACTAGTCCTAGCTTCAAGCGATCAAGTCCCGCATCGCGAGCGATCAGGGGCACGGCAATCGGATCCACAGCTTCTGTTTCCACAGCAGGTTCGCCGCCCGCCATCAACGAACTCGTGAACACCTGACCGTTGTACTGCTGCTGAGCCACTTGAACATCGTTGGATAGTTGCTCAGGCGGATGACCAAAGACACCTGACATGAAGCTTATCAGCGTGCTCAACAGATGCGGATCGCTCCACCACACTTCAGGCATCCAGATAACAAATCGGTGTGTCCCTTGTTGATTCCCAACTCCACGAAGCACTCGGGCTCGCCCCGCCTCACTAAGGTAGGTCGCCAGCAACGAGCTTTTCCCCGCGTTGAGCAAGCCCGTTATCGCCACAATCGGGCAATGACTTACTTGTTCAAAAATCGACAACTGGCTGAGCAAGCCGTTCAGTTTATTGTGAAGGAGTTTGCCAGCTTCATGCTGCTCCGGCGACCCCGCCACCGCCTCCAGCCCCAGTGCTTCGAAGACACTTACCGGATTCGAATCGCGCGGAAAAATTTGGAGGACTCCGCTTCCAGCAGCGCGTGTAGAGAGCAGCCTCGACAGTCGCTGCCAACTTTCCCGCGGACCACTTTTGGGCAGCCCACTTTTTTCTCGGAGCGATGCAGATTGGGGCAAATCGTCATTCATCAAGCAGTTACTTTTTCGAGTCCAACGCAAACGATCGACAAGCATGAGTGTCGAACATTTATCTCAAATGTTCAAGTACCTCCCCCAACACCCTTTCCCTAGTCATCCACCAAATGTTCGAACTTCAATGTCCTTTCAAATCACAATTTTCGCTAACCCAAATAGCAAATCTCAAATCGAAAAACTCGAAACTGTACTTGCCGTACCACCCCCCAGTTTGGCATTAGCGAAAGCAAGATCTCAAAATGTCAAGCAGCGCTTCGGGATTTCCTGCGTCCCTCGCCCCGTCTACTCAGAAGAGCTCTTTTGTGGGTCGCTCCTGCCGGTGCGTCTACTTCACACGCTACATTCCGCGCTATCGTTGCACCGCACGCGGTCCTCCGCGGCGGCTGACCGAAGATCAGTCGCTTGCAATTCAATCCGCAGTCGCGGAGGCTGACGAAACCCTCGAACGAGCCACATGCGACGATCCAAACTGGATTGCCGCGAAATGATCGAAGCATCCGCAACCCGCCTGGGCCAAACAGTGCGTGCTTCGTCAATCGCAAGTCCGGGATCTTTTTCATCGCGGCATGAACGAATCGGAAGCGAAGGCTGGTATTTTTTTATTGTCCGTTTGCCTTATTCGGGTGAGTTTCCCAAGTCAGTAAATCTTTACCGACATCGAACGCAACGCTGAGGACTCGCAATCCGGCATGCAATTGGATAGACTTACGCACGGCATCTCCTTCAAAAATCGTGGTAACACATGTCGCGCCGGGCACACCTCGACGACGATCAAACGAGGATATGGTGGAGATTTCTTTTAGCAACTCACAATTCCACCGAAGAGTATGTGCACCGGATTTCGCAGTGAGGCCGAAAGTACAGTCTCGTAGACTTATGCGAAACCGTTGAACTCAAAGGTTGAACTCAAACGTTCGTCGAAAACTATGATGAAATGTCCCAACTGTAACGAGACAATGCGGCAAGGCGAAGTTCGGCTCAGGAAGTCTATTTGGAACATGATGGCATTTGGTTGGGGCTCGACTGAATTAGTGTTCCGGGATGATCAAACTAAGAGAGATTCCGAACTCATGAATTCCTGGAAGTTCAGCAGGGCATATTTGTGTGGTTCCTGTGGTGCTGCAGTTGTTGCAACTGAACTTGGGGCCAGATAAGCATTGAAATAGGGAGAGTTCTAAATTTTTCTGACGCCATGGCTCCTTTACTCCAGTCGCCTCCGATTTCGGCTAGCATAGCTCGCTAAATGAGAAACGAATGCAACTTACAGCTGTGTATGCAAGTTCCCGAGGGCTTCATTGCTTTTGTCGAGGAACTACCGGGTGCCAATACTCAAGGAGAGACTTTAGACGAGGCACGCGATAATTTGAGGGAAGCCGTCCAAATGGTCGACATCTAGAATCCCATGGATACGAAATGCTTCGAGAAGGTTCAAAGCATACGCTCACGAACAGACAAGTGCTGTACCGCGACATCGTGGGATCAATGATTTCTTGGCTCGAAAGATCTGTCGTGACCTTGGAATTCCACAACCGTAGTATGACGAACCAAGCGTTCGACCGAAGCCGCGGTGGCTTGCGTTTGGGCAATGGAAAGTCAATCGCCGCCGCATCGGTCAACCTCGCGAGAAACGTCGCGAGCGTCGGCAGCAGCAAGCTGCTTTGATGCGTTGTGACGCAAGATAAAATGTGACTCCAGTTCACGCTGAACCAACACACCCTTAAGTTGTCTTGCCGCTTGACGAATGACAGCAATCAGCCCAGTGTCGAGTCGTTCCATGACTGAACTCCCAAGCCCCCCTGGAAGTCGTTCATATATAGTATCATCACAGAACGTAGAAAAGAAAACTAGCTGCGGTTTACGGGGCTCGTGCGACCGTGCAAAGTATTGAAATCAACGGCTGTAGCAACGGCGGCCAGC
>JANNNN010000110.1:0-9911 GCA_031398555.1 Planctomycetia bacterium
CCAGAGCCGGGCGGAGAAGGATCGCTGCTGGATAACACCACGATTGTTTGGACCAATGAACTAGGCAAAGGCAACTCGCACACCCGCGATAACATTCCGTTTGTCTTGGTCGGTGGCGGCTTAGGATTTCAAACGGGGCGCGCGGTCCATTATGACAAAGTACCGCACAATCGCTTGCTGATGAATTTCTGCTCTGCGATGGGGCATCCGGTGACTTCATTCGGCAACCCCGACTTCTGTCGCGATGGAGAATTGACCGGCTTGAAGTGGTGGTCTTAGGGCGCTAGCTGCCCTTGAAATTTCCATTTTCGTCGTATCGCACGTACGCAAACCAGACGAATACGACGATGCATAGTGGGAACATAAAGAGAAAGACTCGGTCGAAAAAGGAGAGTACCGAGCTGCCAACAAAAAATACAATCCACAACCACCAAGTGTTGCTCATCAACGCCTTGAATCGATCCATTGAAATCCCCTTGGATTGTCTGGCACGAAACTGAACGATTGGCAACATACTCTTATTCGTCAAATTCATAAAGGTCCGGAACTCGACAGCTTTTCCAATGAATCAATTTTTCGCTGCCCGTCTTTATTAGGAGCCGCAGTTCTTTTTAGCTTTCCTGCTTTTTCTGCTAGCGCGCAATCCCATAGCGAGAAAGCAATTCGTTGGTCTGAGGTGCCATAGCTGCGAGTGGGAATTCAAAGCGAAACTCCGTTCCATTCTTTGCGTCAGAGCGAACTGAAATTTCCCCGCCGAGTTTTTGAGTGGCTTGTCGGATGGCGGACATGCCAATGCCGCGACCGCTTGTAGCCGTGACCGCTCGAGCTGTCGTAACGCCCTCATCGAAAATTGCATTGATCAAGTCCTGATGAGTTTCCGCTAGGCGGCCTTGTCGCTCGGCGGCGGCGCGAACTCCCTTCCAGTCAATACCACGCCCATCATCGGCGATTGACACCACGAATCGATTTCCTTCCAGGACTGACTCTATCCGTAATGTACCGCCTGGGGCCTTCTCCGCCGCAATTCGCTCTTCCGCTAATTCAATGCCGTGGTCGATCGCATTGCGGATAACATGAATCATCGTTAACCAGAACGTGCCCCAATGCTTCGGTTCAGTTCGAAGATCATTGTGCACTATGACGACGTGAAGGTTTCCTTTGCCCAGACGGAGGGCCAAGCGATGGGCCTGGTCGGAAATGCGTTCTAGTCGAGTCTTTGTGGGCTCTAACCTCCAATTGGCAATGCGATTCGCGAGGCTCGCCGTTGGCTCATTTTTCAAAACACTCAACAAAAGTGAAGTAAGCTCAGCCTCTTCTAGAACGATTCCGAACTCGTCATTTTTTATTAGCTTCTGCGACATGGCACGAGCCTTCGTCCAACCTTCAAATAGTCTCGACCATGCGGCGTCCCTCGGAAATTCTCCGCTCTCTGTTAGATAGTCTTCGATGTCGTGACAGATCTGTGATACTCGCTGCAGGCCAAACAGGCTGCAATTCCCTTTGAGGGTATGGAGCCGTCGCATGGTGATTGCTGTGTCGCATTGTGAGTCGTCGCGAAGTAACGCGATGAGTTCATCCCCTTCATGAAGGAATTCAATTGTTCCTTCTCTATCGGCGCCAATACGCTCGATCATGGCCAGCATTTCCCGATTCTCAATTTCCAATTGTTCTCGTTCGACTTCAGCGGTCACATCGCTGATCGCGACCGCTAGTTCGGTAACCTCAGCGCCGTCCATCACCGGACAAAAACTGATAGATAAAGTGCGAGGTCCGATTTGTACCCGCGTCGGTAGTTGGGCAATGGTTACTTCGATGGGTAAAATTCCAGCAAAAACATCCTCCAGCCCCAACTCCATCCAATCAGCGGCCGCTGGATCATGCATGCGTAAAATATCGACGAGCGTAGAATTGGGTTTGAGACCACCTAACAGTCGGTCCGTCGCACTTGAGCGTTCTTCGCTTAGGAATCCCAGCATGTTGATCGTGAAAAATCCGTCTTGAACCACGTCTAGCAAGCGACGCATCTCCCGACTTCGAGCCTCGGCCTCAGCGGTCCGCTGGGCAACGATGATTTCCAAGCCAATGACGTTATCAAAAAAACTCCTCGCGATAAAGCAAGCCGCTACAGATTCAAGCCCTACAAACGCAGCGTGCACTGCAACAACCCAAAACGGAGCACCGTAGTTGAAAACACTTGCCGGTAGAATGAACCACAGCAACGTGTGATGAAGCACCGCTGTGACTGCCGCCGCAACGATTACCATGGGGTTGCCGAATACCGCCAACAAAGCAAGCAGTACGAAAAAATAGAAGTGCATCTCAATCTGAATTGGCCCTTGCCCGATGTGCACGAGTAGGCCGCCCATAGACATGGCAGTGATACCCATCACCGTCGAAACGGCTCGCTTCGACGACAAGCAGGTCAAGGCAAGAACCGGCCCCACCAAAATCGCTACTGTAAGTGCGAATGTGAGAACCGGCCCAGTTCCGTTTGAAAACGCAATCAATACAAAAACGGGTAGGTGAGCCGCGAAGAACCATGCCGCGATCGAATTCATTCGCGACAAATAGCGCTCTTCGAATTCAGATCGAACATCCGGCAATACTAGATAGTTGACAAGTCGATTGATCACTTTTTGAACCCCAGCGGATCGACGATCGCCGTTAGTTCCGCGGAAACAGCGCAACCAAAGAGTGGAAGGTCTTCAACGGAGTCACCCTTGAGAAGAGCTTGTATAATTCTTACGTCCTGAATTTGCGGCCCCTGCTTGTGCGTCGTGTAACCGCCTGCAAAGCGAACAGTTCCGGATGGGTCGAGGATGGTAAGCAGCGGCGCAGCTTCAACACCATAACGCGTTTTTAGATCTTCGGGCGCTACATAATCCGCTTCAAAGCCCCGCTTCAAGGCAGCCTCAGTCGACGGAGTATCCTGACCGATGAATACGATCGTCTCGCGACATCCATTCACCGGCACGCGATTTAGAATGTGCCTGAGAACTCGACGCGAGCAGGGACAGTTTCCATAAAGGAAATGAAACACTGTCCATTGCTTGACTTCGGTGGTTCGGGCCTTATTCAACTGTGTAGTCCACGTTTGATCAGTTGTCGTTGGATGGGGCAATGCGACCCAGTGGCTAACCATGAGACAAGCCACGACGAAGAGCATCCCTAGCGCCCAAACACCGATCGCGAATCGACCCAACATATTCATTCTGGCTGATTTCATAATCTCTCTCAGAATAGATCTACGAAGCCCGGTTCTCGGTCGTGATCGCAATCGTTTCCAGTTCTCGCATTAAATTCCGAAAACGCACGTGAATCGCAAGTCCCGTTCTCAATCAAAGATCCCAGACGATGAACATCCCGCTCGGTTCGCCTCAAGCTTTGTGCGAGTGGATCTTGGAACTGTAGTTCAGAAAGTGCTTCCTGCGAGCAAGCAATTACTTTCCTATTGCGATTGGTAATGCGCTCTAAAGTTAAATGCAGTGAATCAGTCAGCTTGGAAGTGCGCAGTTGCACATCGTCCATTTTCTGACGCAATTGTTCGGTAAATGTGTCGAGTCGCGTGTCCATAGCCCTCGATTGCATTTGCGACTGTCGCATCGTTTCAGTAACCAACTTTAACGAAGACTGAATGGCTATATTTGCTTCGCGAACTTGTGAGCTGAAGCGAACCATTTCGTCGCCAAGAACCGAAAATGCGCGGCCACTATCGCCCAGCCGAGCGGATTCGATTTGAATGTTGTACGCTAGAATTTCGCTACTGAAAACTAACTTCACCACCTGCGCTATACATGACTGCATTTCTTCGCAAGACATTGCAGCGGCGTCACCGGTCGCAATCTGCTGATTGAAAAATTCACGGGTGTCAGTGACAAAACCGTTCACCGATTCGGCTTGAGTATGGACCACCTCCGCAATAGAGATCCCATTAGCAACGTTTTTATTGTCTGTACCGGACCCCACAATTGCGAGAAGTGTACTTTGTGCTTCTTCGTTTCCTTGCCGAGCAATTTCTACCAATTGTGTTACTTGGTCACACACCGCCATCACGGCGTCTTCAGTTTTTTCACGAGCATCTTGAAGGCTGCGGCAGATGCGTCCCGAGATTTCACGTCCAATTTCTGCCACATGATCGGCAAAATACTTGTCGTTAACCGAATTGCTTTCTACAGCTTCGCTCGGTGGGCTATTATTTGATTCAACCTCACATGGATCCTCAGCTTGGCAAGACTGGGGGGTATCAAGGTAAGCAGTTGAAAAACGGTCTTCTCTCAGCACCGAAATATAGCGATGGACTTCGATGTCGGTGCAGCGCGCCAGTCGAAGCATCAACGAGGCACGATCCCGCAGCGAGCTCCATAGGCTTTTTTCGACTGGTATGATCATAGTGTTTGCAAATTCGGATTCTTTTGGAAGCAAGCTTTTCCAAGTGTCGCTAAATCGAAACCGTACTCGCAGTCAACTTTTGAACGGCGGCAACTAACAATGCGGCCTTGAATGGCTTGACTATCCAGCCCGAAGCACCGGCTTTCTTGGCTCGCTGGATCAGATCCTTAGCGCCTTCTGTGGTCAGCATAATGATCGGCAGCATCTGGTACTGCTCGCATTTTTTAACTGATTCGACTAACTCGATGCCGTTCATGTTGGGCATATTCACATCGCAAATGACGCAATCGATGCCACCGGTTAGAATTCGCGCAACACCCTCTAGGCCGTCACAGGCATGTTCGACTTGGAAACCTGACTGGGTCAGTGCCGCGCCAACCTGTTGCCGCACACTGCCAGAATCATCGACGATTAAAACTTTGGTGCCCACGGAATTTTCTCCAATGTTCTCTTCCTATGCCCGTCCTGCCGAGAGAGCTTGTGGGTTGCACCGCCGTGAATCTAAGAGACTGGTCAAAGCCAAACTCGCGGTTATATGCCATTTAGTCCAAGCCACCCTGGTCTATCTGCATTTAGGTCCGAATTCTCGGACTTGGAAATGCACAACGAACCGTAGCATGCGGTTGCACTCGTCAAACACTTACTTCGAGAATCGGCGCATTTACGACGCGCCGGGCGTTCCATAATTTGCATTCCAATAGTTACAGCCGGCACAGTCATCGCAGTGCGCAATCCAAATCGACACGTGTCCTGAACTTCCACAACACTCTTTGGATCATCATCCTGTGGTTCTATAGCCTCTGCGGTTTAAAAACGGGTTTTTGAGAGAATTCTCGCTAATCGCCAGCTCTTTCCCGAACTAAAACTCGAGAAATGACCGCATTTTCGTACTCGTACTCAGCCGGAGGCGGTATTCGTACTCGAATCTCGCTCCCGTTCGAGTAGCAACGGTCTCTAGCCCGAATCACTTGGGGGCTAGCCCCCAAGCCCCCAGGATTTTCTAGGGCATGGCTCCGTAAAATCATCTAGGCAAGAGTTGGGAGACCTATCGCTACTAGTGCTTTGTCCAGATTAGATTTTGGGATTAGAAGTTAGCGACCATCTATATGTGAGCGTCAGATTAAAAACGGGAGAACGAGGCTCTGCCGAGCAGGACTTGACGCAACAAACAGACTTGACTGTACTTGTGAACGTGAACGAGTATCCGTGAGTTTTTCATCAAAGTGATGGGCGTCTGTAGGTAGGTACAGCCCGAGTCTAACGGGCTGTGGAGACTTGCTCGGCAGAGCCTCGTTCTCCCGTTCCATGTTGTCGGCTGTTTCACTAAGTACGAGTACGATTTCGCAGCACTGCAAACTGGCGATCAGCGAGAAGTGTCGTTTTCGAAGGTATTAAACCGCACGGGGTGGGAAGACCGCAGGGCGTGCGATCACTGTGGCGTGGAAGTGGGCTCTAGATGTTGACGCGCACTCGGATCGCCAAATTGCAGGAGTATGGGTGCATCAGCGGCAGTGCCGTCTCGCAACTTCGCATAAACCGTAAGTTGACTGCGGAGCAAGTCATCGAGTAACTGCGCCTGCGACGCAATGGTTGAAAGTCGACTGGCCAATTTGCTTTGCGATTCCAAAAAGATTCGCTGCTTGGAGAGGTTCGTACGCAATTCTCGCTCGGCGCTACTTGCTAACTGCTTCAGACGATCTGCTTCAAGTTGCGATGCCTTTGCATAGATGTGCAGTCGATCTTGAAGCGGATGCAAGAGCTTCTTGTCGAGCGGCACCATGAGATCGGGTAAATCCTCAGAGTTTGCGAAAATTCTCCAACGCAGGGCCGTTTGTCGCCCTGGTGCAGCCTGCGCCTGAATCACCAGACGAACCTTGGGACTTTCAGAATCGGAGTCGGAAAGTAACCAAGTCGTAATTTGACCATCAGTGATAGCTTGTGCTTCGGCTGGACTTAATTCGAATTCATCGTCGACAGATAACATTATCTGCCACACAGGCTGACGGGGTCGAACCTTGATCCTGGCTGCCACCTTATAGAGCTGAACCATTGGGAAGGTGGTTAACACTAAAGGCTCTGAAACCGTACTCTCGTCTTTCGAATCCGGCAGTTCCAAGTCCGTCTCAACTTCATTTTTCGCCGCTGATTGAGTGAGCACTTCGAGTTCTTGCATTAAGTCACGCTCCGGCAAGTCAGACGAGACTTTCGATTGCGCCGAGTTTCCCTGTGAGGAGTCTGCTTCGTTGCCCGGTCGCTCAATCACAGAGGTGTGTTCGCCGATCGTGGAAGACTGAAAGCTCTCGAGTTCCTTTCCTTTTCCTGAAATCGTGGTACTTGCAAGGTTTGGCAAGCTAATTTGCGGAACATTCGGAGTCGTCGTTTCGAACTCGTCCAGTTGAGGTACGATGGGCAGCGTGGCGAGGGACTCACTATCATCCAAATCAGCGCTGTCGCTATTTCTCATATCCCGACCTCTACGTTCGAGCTTGTCACTCGCGATCACAGTCGGCTTGGGTGATCGAGGTTTTGCGGATTCAGCTTGGCCCTTGTCTACACCCCACAAGAGAAAGCCACCCGCAATGACTAGTGCAGACACGACAGATGCCGCCAAGATTTTGTGTTGCTTCACAATAGCGAATACTTGAACAGCGATTGTCGCTCTTGACCTTCTAGACCTGGATTGCGACCCGATAGGCTTCGAAGGAAAGGGTTCCTCCTCAGATTCAACCTGCGCGGTATCCACCTGTAAACTGGGCTTAGCGCGGCGGGATACCTCTGCAAATCCACGGATGCATCCGCGGGTCTGTTTTCGAAGTTCGCTTTCTACATCGCTATGAAGGGTTGCAGTATCAAACGCTAAGATCCTCCCTTGAGCCCAACCCAGAAGTTCTTGCAAACGTTCATGGGGTGAATACTGCTGCCATTCGCTTGGAAATACCAGCTTACCCGAATCGCTGACTTCGATCCGCTGCCAATCGAGTACTGCAAGTCTTTCTTCAACTGATTGCAGCCTTTCTGCAAATTGCATTCGAATCTGCCATGCCCAATCCAGGCATACTTCACGTGGCGGAATTCCTAATTCATCAAGCCAGATTGCAGCCGAAGCCATATCTGATCCTTGCGTCAAAAGAATGTCAAATTTGATTAACAATTTACGAGATTGTATCGGAAATCCGTCGATCCGTTTTGCTGGTTCGCCCTTATACCTGACGCGACTGAATTCTTCCTCAAATGCACTTGTCCTTTCGGGCTAGTGCTTCAGCACAATTTAACTTTGGGATTAGCCGCAGTGCCTTAGAGAGCGTCCCGCTTACGATAATGGTCGTTACGTTGGTTTAGTCTTATCAGCCGGAAGGCGTTAGCCTCCGGTTACGTCTCCAACCGGAGGCTAACGCCTTCCGGCTGATCAGTCGCTTGAAAAATCGCGTTTTCCCGGGGTTTTTAAGCGGGACGCTCTCCTTAGTACGCGGTGCGCACGGCAGAAACCGGACGCTAGCGAGAGCGTCCCGCTTAGAAACTTTGAACGGATAGTTGTTTTTGCAGTGGTTAAGTCTTATCAGCCGGAAGGCGTTAGCCTCCGGTTACGTCTCCAACCGGAGGCTAACGCCGGCTAACGCCTTCCGGCTGATAAGTCACCATAAATCAACAAATCAGTTGTACTCCCAAAAAGGGACGCTCTCTAGCGCACTTCGGCTGCTTTGTGACAGCTAAGAATTAGGGTTGGCGCGAGTGGCTGAAATTAACGAAACTCCGGTTTTTACACGGAGGGTTGTCATGGAAAAGAAGTATGTCGTAGACCTAAGCGAAGTAGAGCGTAAAGTTCTGGAAGAAGTGGTCAAAAAGCTCAATGGGAGCAGTCAAAAGGTCAAGCGTACAAGAATTCTACTTAAGGCAGATGTGAATGGTCCGGCTTAGACCGATTCCCGGATTGCCGAAGCTTGCGATTGTAGAACCAAGACGGTCGAGAATATTCGCCAGCGACTAGTTGAAGACGGCTTTGAAGGTAGCTGTCCAAACTGTGAAAACTGATCTTGGACAAATTTGGGGCGCTGGTCAATAATGGCTCACGGACATTGAACAACTCAAAACGGATGTAGCGGCAGCACTAGTGCAAAATCAGACTAGCGTAGTCGCACCTGTTCGGGTTCACCTTCGATCAGCAAAAAAGACTGGTCAGCTAATAGATTCTTGAACTCCTGCAACTTACCACCTTGCCACTGGACTGTAAGCGTCATTGGCTCCGCCGATGGGCCGAGTCCAAAACTCAACCGCGTTCCAAAGTGGCTTTGATAACTCCTACCCGAAACGACCGCTTGGGCGAGTTTCTTGTCGCCAAGTTGGAGCGTTACCAAAGAACCCACGGCATCTCGGTTGCATTGCTTTCCTACAAGTTGTAATTGCAGAAAATGGTTCGAGTTTTTTGTTGTGTTTTGGATTACTTGAGGCTGGTCGTCAAGATTGAGCACAACGACGTCAACGTCACCATCGTTATCAAGGTCATCGAGCGCGATACCTCGACTAACATCAACTGCCTTCGAAGCCGAACCGACTGACGAAGATATATCTGCAAATCGCTTCCCATTGAGATTGCGGAAAACGTAGTTTGGCGTCGCAAACTTTTCCGAATCTTTGACTCGTGAAATACTCGCCAGCACATGCCCGGAAGCCATAAACAAATCTGGCCAGGAATCTAGATCGAAATCGGCGAACCCCACGCCCCATTTCACACTCTGCGCGGCTGTGCCCAGTCCTACCGCTGCACCGAGATCATCAAAATATCCATCACCCGAGTTACGATAAAGAGTAGGTATCTCCCCCATGAAATTGGTGGTCACCAAATCCAAATCACCATCGCAATCGAAATCCGCAATGTCCGCTCCCATAGTGCCTTGTTGCGCCCCCGTAAGGTCGTAGGCGACACCAGCGAGCAGAGCGATCTCTTCAAAGGTAGAGTTCCCTTTGTTTTCGAAAAGAAAATTGGCCGCTGAGTCATTGCTGACAAAAACATCGGTGTCGAGATCGCCATCAAAATCAAAGGCGACGATTCCCATACCGGGACCTGCGACCGAATCAATGCCGGACTCGGTGCTAATGTCATCGAAATCGCCATCGCCTTTATTGCGATAAAGAGTGCTCTTTTCGGGGTTAAAATCCAGCGGACCAGCCGCTCCGGGAACTCCGAAAACGAGGCGCGTGCCACGTGTATCGAATGAGAAGTCCACGTAGTTCGCAAAGAACAAATCTAGGTTGCCGTCTTGATCAATATCCAGCAACGCCACACCGGCACCGACTCGTCGCCTTGGGTCCCTTGGTGGAAACTCGCGTCGCAGAAAAGTGCCATCGCCATTGTTTAGCAACATGATGTTAGGTCCAAAATTGGCCACGAAAAGATCTTGATCGCCATCGTTATCGAAATCGCCTGCAGTCACGCCTACTGCAAATCCAAAGTCGCCGCAGCCGGATTGAGTTGTAACGTCCACGAACCTCATGTTGCCCATGTTTCGGAACAGGCGATTCGTCGG
>JANNNN010001061.1:0-1613 GCA_031398555.1 Planctomycetia bacterium
GAACCAAAGGTAGAGTCTTCATTAGTGGGGGCGCGTCTTTATTGGGACATGAGCCGCAACCTCCTTTTGACTTGCCGTTCACAAGCCCCAAGAATCGACGGAACAAAATTGCGAACGCAAGCCCTACCACAGAAAGTGCGCACCAAGTTTGCCAATCGAACAACATCGTTCAGCTCCTAAAGGCCGTCAATCGCAGCAACAAGTTCTTCGTAGTTGGTTTCGTGAGAAACCGGACAATACCCAATTTCCTTTACCCGGTTTCTAACGAAACCAGCTACGAACCTGGTTTGGCAGCTTACCCCGCTAACACCCAACTCGCCAAGTTATACGTAATGAAACTGCCAACATAAGCGAGCAAAGTCATGTAAACAAAAGTAAAAATCGGCCAGCGCCATGAATTCGTTTCGCGTCGGATAACCATCAACGTTGCGGCGCATTGAGCACACAACGCAAAGAACACCATAATCGAAAGAGCCACCGGTAAAGTATACACCGGACGACCATCCTCCCATCGCGAACTTGCCAGAGCGTCCTTCAAGCTGCTATTGTGCTCGTCGACATCGCCGCCCAAAGAATAGATCGTGCCGAGCGTTGCGATAATGACTTCCCGAGCGGGAAAGGACGCGATGACCCCCACGCCGATTCGCCAGTCCCATCCCAGCGGCTTAACGACTGGCTCGATCGCTTGACCCGCCTGACCAAGAAAGCTCGTTTTAATCAAGCTACCATTCATCTGTCGCTCTTCAGCTCGCATTGTTTCCAGTTCAGCTTGAGACTCTTCGGTCTCTTGCATTTCGCGTTGTTCAATCGTTCGTGCCAGTTGATGAACCTCAGTATGATCCCCTGGGAAATAGCCGGCTGCCCAAACGAGCACTGCGGTGCAGAAGATCAATGTCCCGGCCCGTCCTAAGAAACTTTGACCACGCTCCCAAACGCGATAAAAAACGACTCTTGGCGACGGCAGCTTGTAACTGGGTAACTCCATCACAAAAGCCGAAGTCCCGCCGGGAAAAAAGAACCGTTTTAGCAACCAAGCGACGGGTATGGCAACCGCTAGTCCCAACACATGCATGGCGAACAGAACAATTCCCCGCAATCCAATCCAGCCACCGAGCCAAGTTGTCTCTGGGACAAAAGTGTAAATCAACAAAATGTAAACCGGCAATCGGGCAGAACAACTCATTAGCGGAGCGACCAAAATTGTGATCATCCGATCACGAGTATTTTCAATCACACGTGTTGCCATAATGCCAGGCACCGCGCATGCGAACGATGACATCAATGGCAAGAACGACTTGCCGCTCAACCCCAACTTGGTCATCAGTTTGTCCATCACGAAAGCGGCCCGAGCCATATAGCCGCAATCCTCCAACAACCCGATGAAGAAAAACAGAATCAAAATCTGCGGCAAAAAAATCAGAACCGATCCAACGCCAGCGATAATGCCATCGTCAATCAAACTTCGCAATGTGCCGGGCTCCAGCCAACTGTGAACCCATGACACCAACCCACCCTGCAACGCTTCGATCCCAGCCATAATCCCCGACGCACCGGAAGAGATACACTGGAAAACAGCGAACATGATCGCGGCGAAAATCACCAAGCCCCACACG
>JANNNN010001124.1:0-4713 GCA_031398555.1 Planctomycetia bacterium
GCGAAGTAGGCGTCGATGAGGACGGGCAATTTGATGAGACTGGCCGTTGGCATTGGCTCCTCACCCCGGTGGGACCAATGCGTATTACTCTCAAAATGGTAAATTGCTACCGCAACATCGCCCTTGTAAGCCTTCAGCAGCGGCTGAATTGCTCCATCGAGCGATTTTTCTATCGAGGATTGCGTCGCGGACGCTTGATTAGCGGGTGCCGCAGCAACCGGAACCTGGGCAGACGAAAATTCAGCGCGGCTGAAAACGGGCACGACGGCCAAAACGCAAGCCACGATGAAACTGGAAAATGACCGCATAAAGTTCGCTCCAGAGTTGCCGGTTCGCAAGTCGCCGCCATGACGCAATAGGGCTGTTTTAAAGACAGATTGAAAATAGCAGGCTGATTGTAACTAGAAACGCGCGGCAGGTGGGGCGATTGTAGAAAGTGGTTTGCCTGCATCGAACGGATTGGCACCGCTACGCGGAAGCCGCTATTGCGATATGATATGAGCACGCTGCGCTCGGTTACGGGCGCCTTTTCGGCAATGCTTTCTAGTCCTGCAATTGGAATTGAATGAGCCGTGGAAAAACTAGGAGAGATTATACGTGGCTCGTGAATCGGTCATCCAGCCGCCCCCACCTCCGGACGACAACGACAATGCTCTGCGACCTAAACGCATTGCCGAGATGGTTGGCCAGCGCGAAGTTATCGAAGTGCTCCGCATTGCCATTGATGCCGCTACCAAGCGCAACGAACCTCTTGGACACATTTTGTTTGACGGACCTCCAGGGCTAGGCAAAACCACCTTCGCGACTTGTATACCGCGTGAAATGGGTGTGCCAGTCCAGATGGCCAGTGGTCCTTCGCTCAAAGCGCCCAAAGACATCATCCCTTACTTGACGAACCTCGAGGATCGATCGGTCCTATTCGTCGACGAAATTCACCGCATGCCGAAAGCAGTCGAAGAGTATCTTTACACCGCAATGGAAGATTTCCGCATCGACATTGTGCTGGGGGAGGGAGTGAGTGCTCGCACCTTGAATCTACAGCTCAAGCCTTTTACGCTGATCGGAGCCACCACCCGCGCCGGGATGCTAAGTGGACCACTCCGCGATCGATTTCAGATTCGGGAACATTTGGGGTTCTATTCGCGCGCAGAGTTAACCGAGATTGTTCATCGTAATGCGAAAAAGTTGAATGTCGAAATTGCCGAAGAAGCAGCTAAAGAGATAGCTATGCGCAGTCGAGGGACGCCGCGTGTTTCCAATAATCGGCTTTTGTGGGTCCGCGATTATGCGATGAGCAAATCCGACGGTCGCGTTTCACTGGATATCGCAAACCTCGCCTTGGAAATGATCGGCATTGATAAAGTTGGTTTAGACCGCCAAGATAGGCGGTACTTGGAAACGCTCATTCGAGTATGGGACGGCGGTCCCGCAGGAATCGAATCGATTGCGCACACGATGAATGTCTCGTCCGATACGTTGGTTGACGAAGTCGAGCCGTTTCTGCTGCGATCTGAGTTTATAGTTCGCAGCTCGCGAGGCCGCTGTGCAACCCCCAAAGCGTTTGAGCATCTTAAAATGACGCCGCCTATTGCTGATCGCGATGATGGCTTGCCACTGTTTCCGGAAGAATAGTTAGCCGCTCATTTCCTCTCCAAATTAACGAGCCCTTTATGACCAATCGTCGAAACTGGATAACCAAAGTAGTCGCTGGAGCCGCGGTTGCATCGACCGCAGTTAACCTAAACTCAGCAACCGCCCGGACTCAAGAACCATCCACCGCATCGGAGAAAAGTCGCATGGGACGCATTCGTCAATCTGTTATGGGCTGGTGCTTCAAACCCATGTCTGCTGAGGAACTCGCTAAACTTGGCAAAAAACTGGGATTGGTAGCCATCGAAGGGATCGACGCGGCTAGTTACCCTGCCGTCAAAAAGATTGGGCTGGACATTTCACTTGTTGGAAGTCATGGATTTGCAAAAGGACCGGCCAATACTTCCAATCACGCCGAAGTTGAATCATCGCTTCGCAAAGCGATCGACACGGCCGTTGAATTTAACAGCCCCAGTGTGATCACGTTTACGGGGATGCGAGTCCCTGGCATGCAGGACGAAGTTGCCAAGCAAAACTGCCTTGATTGCTGGAAGCGGGTGATTGGTTACGCTGAAGAAAAGAAGATCACGCTTTGCCTCGAGCATCTCAACAGCCGCGATAATACTCATCCTATGAAGGGCCATCCCGGTTATTTCGGCGACGATGTCGATTTGTGCATCGACTTGATCAAGCAAATGAATTCGCCGAACTTCAAATTGCTTTTCGACATTTATCACATTCAAATTATGCATGGCGACGTGATCCGTCGCATTCGTGAACTGCACCCTTGGATTGGCCATTACCATACTGCTGGCAATCCTGGTCGCGGTGAACTCGACGAGAACCAAGAGATTAACTATCCGCCTATTCTTCGCGCCATCCTGGAGACCGGCTACAAGGGCTACGTCGCTCAGGAGTTCATCCCTACCTGGAAGGATCACGCTAAAGCCCTCGAACATGCGATTAAAGTGTGCGATGTTTAGTCACGTTTGAGAAGAACTTTGCAAACAAGTCCAGTTGGAATCGAGTACAATCAATCGTAACTTACCTCGAAAAAATCTTGGGTGGTTTATGAACAGATTAAACAGTTGCAAAAACTACCAGCATTACTGGGGAAATCGACGCTCCCTGCTCCGCATTGGTTCGCTCGGACTAGCTGGTTTGACGTTGCCGCGATTGTTGAATGCAACGGTTTTCGCAGCTGACACAGACCGCCGTACGAAACCGAAAATTAGAGCAAAAAACGTCATCTTTCTTCACCAGCACGGCGGTCCGAGTCACATCGATACGTTCGATATGAAGCCTGCAGCTCCGACAGGAATTCGCGGAGAATTTAACCCGATTCCTTCCTCGGTTCCAGGATTGCAAGTTTGCGAGCACCTTCCACGATGGGCGCAGTCGCTCGACGTTTGGGGGCAAGTGCGTTCCGTTCATCACAAAATGAAGAACCACAATTCGGCCGGCTATTATTGTTTGACTGGCAAGGCGCCGCCGACCGATGACCAACGCCTGCGCGATTCGCTTGAGTTGTATCCGGCGTACGGTTCGGTCGCTTCGAAAATCCTAGGACCGATTCAGTCAGGGATGCCTCCGTCTGTTTCGTTTCCGCATGTGGTTCGCGACGGGTCAGTAACGCCTGGACAGCATGCAAGTTTTTTAGGGAAGAGCTTTGACCCGTTTTACTTTGGGTCTGATCCGAATGCCAGTTCTTTTGCCTTACCAGAGCTTGAGTTACCTGCATCGGTAGACTTAGCTAGGCTGGAGCGGCGCCGTCAACTTTTGGACGTTGTCGATGCCCAACTTGCCTTGAAAGAGAGCTCGACGATTGCTCAAGGACTGAACGCGTTCCAGCAGCAAGCGTTATCGATACTCTCGGCACCAGGCTTAAAACAAGCACTCGATATTTCTCTCGAACCGAACTGGTTGCGAGACGCTTATGGCCGAACGACGTATGGCCAGTCCTGCTTGCTTGCGCGGCGTCTGATCGAGGCGGGAACTCGCTTTGTCACGGTCTATTACTCAAGCGGAATTGGTGGGAAGGGGAGCGAGGGTTGGGACACACACCAGGATAACTTCACAGATCTCAAAAATCGCTTGCTGCCAACTACAGATCAAACGGTTCCCACGCTCATTGCCGATTTGCGAAGTCGCGGATTGTTAGATGAAACGCTTGTCATTTGGATGGGTGAGTTTGGCCGAGGTCCAAAAATTGGCGATCGCGATGGCAAAGGTCGCAATCACTGGCCCGAATGCTACACCGTCATGATGGCGGGGGGAGGTGTAGTCGGAGGTTCGGTATATGGGAAAAGCGATTCGCAAGGCGCTTACCCAGCGGCTGATCCGGTTCGACCGGATGACATCGCAGCCACCTTGTACTGGGCGCTTGGGATTGATCCTACAACAGAAGTTACTGATACCCAATCCCGACCGCTGCCCATCAGTTCCGGGAATCCCATAACGCAGCTGTTTTAATCATGGGCTCGATGGGTGTACTGCCACTGGGGCAGGGAATGTTACTGCCTTTAATGCGAATTCCGGAGTCTTGATTGAAAATGGCGGGATCGGCAATCGAGTTCTTGGCAATTCGGTTTTTGGGAATGGCTTACTTGGTATCGAACTAATGCCCACTAAACCAACTTCACGCTCATAGCCGACCGTTGGAACAGCGAACTCGTAATTCGACATCGTACAAGCCCAACCCAAGACGCTTCTCTACAAGTCACGGTCAGACGTTCCTAGAAATCGTTTCACTACGAGCTGCGGTCAAACCTGCTACCTTGAAATCCTCGCCAGTACGGGTAGCATACGCCTAGGGATCGGCGAGGAGTCTGCATTATCCAGTTGTAAACGAAGCTTTTCGACGCATTTTCGTTGCCAAATGGGAATTGGACCGCCTTAATTTAAGAAATTTAAGGCCCGCTTGATTTTGGCCTCTGTCATTCTGCGAGGCTTGCGGCACTACCTTGGAGGTTTGTAGTTCATGATTCTTGACCTGTTAGCTGAAGCTGATCTTTCATCCAGTGTGGGGTCTTTGTTCACCTTAGCGTCGCTCCAAATTGTCGTGGCCTTGATTGTGATTGAGGGGTTGCTGTCAGTGGACAATGCGCTGGCGATCGCTGCGCT
>JANNNN010001146.1:0-5202 GCA_031398555.1 Planctomycetia bacterium
ACTAGTGGTAAGCAGGTCTTCGTTCCCAACTTGGACTGTGTAGCCCAAAATGGAATCATCCACATCTGCGAATACCTGCGCCAAATCGATATCTGTGGTCGTCGTCCCCTCGATCACCGTGAAATCCGCGATGGGGTTCACTACCACGGGTGCTTCGTTGACATCCGTAACATTGATCGCAATCGCTTGAGTTGCCGAAAGGGTCCCATCGCTGACTGTTACACTTAAGTCATAGACATTGTCAGCCCCCGCATCGGACGGTGCTTCGAAGTTCGGAGCCGTCTTGAACGTCACTAGACCGGACGCCGGGTTGATATCGAACAAGGCGGAGTCTGCGCCACTGATGGTATAGTTCAGCGCATCAACATCAGCTGCATCAACGTCGATCGCTGAGAGTTGATTCTCCGCAACCGAGGCGTTAGCCGACGAAGTGATTACAGGTCGACTGTTCGCCGCATGAAAGATGAAGCTCTCCGATGCTAGGTACGCGCGTTCTGGAGCCTGTTGGGAACTCGTTACTTTGACGAGATAATCTCCCTGATAACTCGCGAACAGATCAAACGACGGTCCTGCACCACTGGCGTAAGCAACTCCGTTGCGTTCAACGGTCCAGAGCAATTCAGATGTGTCTGTTCCTGAAGCCGCAATGGCTTCAAAGGACAGCAAATCACCTGTTTGGCCGGAGAAAAGTGGTGCAACAACTGTTGGCGTGAGCGAGTCTGTTAGTAGGCCAAGGTTCTCGTACGAAAGCACGATGGCATCCACTTCAATGCTTCCCTGTGTTGCACTTAACAAGCGGCGTTCAACGAGGGAGGAAGTGTTATTTAGCAATATGATCTGATCCACTCCGAGGGCGCCTCCTTTATACACGATTCCACCTGGAAGGCTGAGCGGCGACGCGAGTGTCACAAATAGGGTATTGGCAACATCGTTGGCTCCACGAATGACGATTGGTGCCGAAGTAATGCCTGAAAATACGAGGTTGCCATCATCGAAGAGGTTCACGCCTTCATCGCTTACAATCAACTCGAGCGTGTTTGCCACTCCACTTGAATCCGCAGTGTATTCGAACACTTCGTCATTCTTAATAACTCCCCAGCCGACGTTCTTTCGCAGCGCCGCGTGTTCTGGATTAGACAAAAGAATTCCGAATACCTCTTCGTATTCAAAATCCACATCGCCGTTCACCGCAACTTGAATGGTGCGAGTCGAGGTATCGCCTGCGGCCCACGACAGAGTTCCGCCGATTGGCTCATAATCGCCATTTACGCCGATTGCAGATTCGTCAAACGTTTCGTAGTTGACGCTAACAGGCTGGGTCGAACCGTTTAGCAGGACGACTGTAAACTCGAACGCTGTAATGCCATTTTGCCCCTCGTTTTGGACAACGTCGGTAATCGCGATGATGGGTGCACGCACGTCGCCTGCCTGAGTTGCAGCAATAGCCAATTCCAGTTCTTCACCCGAATACGCTGCAATGACTTCAGCGATCGGTCTCTGACCAGCGCCAGCTAGCTCGAGTTGACCAGCGATTTGCCGCTGTGTTATCGTCTGGAGCCTGCTAATCTCGCTCAAGTACGTCAGGCCGCTGGAGACGTCGATTTCATCGATTGCCCCATTGGTCTGGGCAATAACCAGGGCGGCACCGTCGATGATCTCCGAGGCCATGCTCAGTCCAGTTCGGCTCAATACTCCCTCGACTATTCCTGCGAGGGCATTTGCCGAAGACAAGGAAAGTCGGGCATCTGGCGCGACCATCTTGGAGGCAATATCCGCGAATATCATCGCACCAAGCGCTCGCAATGTAGGCGCATTGGGATTGCCCGATACAAGGCGAGATATTGCGACGACGCTGTCTTGTACACGAGCATTGGCGGCAAAAAGTCTGGCACTTTGCCCATCCCCATCGATGGTCGATTGAATCAGATCGATCCGGCTAAAATCAGAAAACGGTAGGCCGAAAACCTGGCACACGCGAGCCATCGCCTGGACCAGACTGAGATCGTAACGCTGATTCAGCTCCGCCACGAGCGTCATCAGTGGGCTGGCAACGTATGCTCCAACTGGCGCTACCCAAGCAATTTCTTGCTCAAGGCCAGTTGCAATATCTGTCCCGCCAACGACAACGAACTGCCCTTCGGAGGTATCGATTAATCCATCGCCATTCGCGTCAAACTCTTCAGGAATCGTGAGAACAAAACGGCCGTCAGTCGTACTGAGAGAGTAAACTTCGCTGGGTTCGTCGGAATCCTGATCCCCGTCTGCATTCAAATCCAGGAAGTTCAGTTGGGAATCAAAATTGGCATCAAAAAAACCTGTGCTCCCGCTGACATACCCGTCGTGGAGGCCGAACGAAATAGGTATAGTCCCCGCCGGCACGGGTTGGTCCACCGAGTGCCCGCCAGCTGGAGGCTCGTAGAAAAATGGACCATAGATCGGTTGGGGCGGCAAATTGGTCAGGATCCCAGAATCAGAACCGCCAAAGACCAACGAACCCGGCGGCGATATAGAAGTCGGAGGGTTCGAATCACGCGGCTGAGTACCTCCACCAGTTCCCCCGCTTCCACCACTCGTCGTTGAGCCTCCTGTGGGCGGGGGCAGCGGAACGGAAGGCGGTTGGTCATTCGCGGAAATATTGACGGTGAATGTCTTGTCTCGGCCCAGGGTCGCGTTAGCTGGCTTGGACATGGTGAAGATGATTTTTTCTTGGAGTTCCTGCTTGTCGTCATCAATAATCTCAATATCGAATGATCCCGTTAAATTGCCTTTCGCAATCGTGATTGAACTCGGAAGGGACCCACCATTTTTCATCTTATAATCGGTATTGAACTTAGCGCGTCCACCCACGGAGATGGGCACAGAGATATCTTCCAGATAAACATAATTGAGTTGTGCCGTAACTGTCACGGTTTGCTTGCTTTCGCTCACCGACTTGGATGTTGTGCCGAAATAGACGGTTGCCCGATCTGTGTCAACAATTGTTATAGCATGGTCTTTATAGAAACCCGCGTAAGCATTCGTAGCTGAAGTAATTTTCGTGGTGATCAATTCGCTTTCTTCAGGTATCGAATCGTTGACAATGTTTACATTGAGTGCAGCCCGCTGCTGAAATGCCGGAATGACAACCTGAGTTGGCATAGAATAGTCTGAGGCTGTCACCCCTCGCCCATTTGAAGCAGCGAGATAGACGGTGACCGGTTTGTTGGTCACAGCGGTCAGCACTAGTTCCACAGTAGCCTGGCCATTTTGCTCGCTAACGCTCTGCTGATTCGTCGCGAAGGAAACTTCTGGATCGTCATCTCGGATGGTCAGATCGTAAATTTGATCCGCTGCAGCACCAACCCAGCTTCCAACCTAGAGTCCCATGTGTTTGTTGTTTGCTCGATTGGTATCTTTGTCTATGTCGAGGGACAGCGAAGCGGTGGTGGCTCCACGCGGAACAAACAGGTTACGGGCCTGAAATACAGGGTTATCTATATGTTTTTCATACAATAGATAGTACTTATCGTTATCCGCCGCGTTTGAGAGAACTAGGTTCACAGTGACGCTACCTGCATCTTCCCAGACCACTTCACGTGAGGTAGCGAAGTGCGCACGGATTTGGTCATCGTCGACGATTGTGAGGGAGAAACGGCGTGTGGAACCGGGCAATGCGCCGACAATTTCACCCATCTTCAGAATCACCGTTTCATTTGCGGAATTAGAGAAAGTGCCCGGGCTCTCACTAATCGAATCGTTGAAGACATTAATCGTCACACTCCCTTCCAGTGAGCCCGCTGGTATTACAATTGAATTCGACGACAGCCCATAGTCGGAATTAACCTGGGCGGTTGAAGATGGATCGACAATTAGGGGTATCGTGACACTAGAGGTCGTGGCCTGCGATAGACGCGCCGTGACAACCGTCGTACCTTGCGTTTCGGATCGATAGCTCTCGTAGGATGTGAAACTAACCAGTGGGCCATCGTTTGCGATAATCGTCCAAGTTTGCTGACGGTTGGCTGCATTTGCATCCAGAACCGCGAACTCAGGTGTTTGCAGCTCGGCGATTATCGTTTCGTCGCCTTCGGGGTCGATGTCGTCATAAACCCGAAGAGGAAGTTCTGCAACGGTAGAGCCGGGTGTAAATACGAACTGGTCGCCGAGAATTGAGCCAAAATCGGCTCCGCGTGTCGCGGTCCCACGGAATGCTACTGGTACTCTAACAGTCCTCCCTGACGCCTCCGAAAGGTAGGCTCGTAAGTAATAAGGCGACGTTTGCTCTTGTACGTTCAGTAAGCCCTTTAAAGTCACCTTCGGCAGAGGGTCATTATCTGAAATGGTGATGACTGCAGTGGAAGTTGTAGATGCGATCGCATTCGCTGCACCTGTAAACCGCAGGATCAGGCTCTCGACGTCTTCATTCAAGGTGTCGTTGGTAATGGAGACTAAGAGAGTAGCGAGTGTCTGCCCGGGGGCAAAATCCACATAGTCGGTCGCCAAAACATAATCTTTGGTGCTGACGGTTCCCGCAACGCCAATAAACGCGCGTACTGGCTGACTGGACGCAGCACTCAACCTCACTTGAACCGCCACGCTGCCGGCATTTTCGGCAATTGGAGCACTCAACGTCACAAACGACACGGTTGGCATGACCGAAAAGCTCTTCGCACTAATGGCCACGCCACCATCATCGTCCGTGACTCGGATGCGTGCGGTATAGAAGCCGGGCGTGGAGTAAAGATGCGTTCCGACTCCACTAGAATTGGTCGAGTCGTACGTACCGTCGTTTTCGAAATCGAACTCAAAAAGGAGTGGATCCTGAATTCCGCCATCATCCGTCGCAAACACGGTAATACTGGCGCTGGCCTCTGTCGTAAATGGATCGGCTGTAGAGATGGATACGATGGTGGGGTCGCCGTTGGTGACATTGACGATTGCCGTAGCGATGCTGCTAGCACCCGCATTGTCACGAACTTCCAGGCGGACAGTATGTGTAACGGGCCCGTCCAGACCCACGGCTGAAAATACAGGTGTTTGTCCGATCGCATCGTCAAAGTTCCCATCGCCATCGAAATCCCACCTGTAAATCAAAGAATTTGCAGCCTGATCAGGATCAGTGGTATCAAATGCATCCAGATCGACCGAGTGGTGCCCTTCAAATACTTGATAAGGACCTCCAGCATTGGCCATAGGCGGACTGTTGATGTTCTCCACTGAGAT